>NZ_JACSOF010000091.1:0-27003 GCF_014349205.1 Photobacterium sp. BZF1 | reverse complement strand
GTTCTTTGTAGGCCCCGCCTCTATAATGAGTGTTAGGTTTACTATTGAGGGATTGCCGATGCTAAATGAGAACCACGCGTTTATTTTAGATTTTCCAGAACTCAAACTAGATATAGTTCAACTTAACCATGATGACCCAACGTTCAAAGCCGAACTGCAGCGCTACCACGAACTTGACTATGATATCCGTCAATTGGAGATATCAGGTAGCCCGATTGATGACACCAGTATGCATGAATTGAAACAGCAGCGCATGGTGTTGAAAGACAAGCTTTATAAGCAACTGACCCAACACCATGATCAGGCCGGAAATTAAGTTTTTCACTGACTTAAGCCTTGCATTCGTGTGAGGCTTTTGAATTTATATCTCTATTTGTCATTGCCCTTTTTTATGTAATGCTTCAAGGCTATTGTTGCTAACTGAACTTAATCTCATTGATTTAAAAAGAAATAAACCATATCCAATAAATGATTTAGATCCATACCCTTGTACCTACACCATGCTAGTTTGACAGGAAGTTTGCAAATGGCAGTAATAATCAAGGAGAGATTAATGCTAGGAAAACATCAAGAAGCGTACGGCGCGTTTTATCGTTCGACTCATGAAAATGAACACTTGGATACAAAAACTGAATTGTTGGTTGGACTCGCTGCGGCAATGGCGATGAATTGTTTACCCTGTACTAACTATTACCTTAAACAGGCTAAAAAGGCAGGGATCACTCAAGGTGAAGTGTCAGATGTAACAGCCAAGGTGATGGCCGTTTCTGCAGGGCAAAAAAAACTACAGTTACAGGAAGTCCTAGAGCGTTACGATATAGATTTGGCCTCTTTTGCAAAATAGTTTGTACCAATCGGATAAAAGGCGAGCAATTTGGCTCGCCTGTTCATTTGTTATCTTTTTGAACACTACTCGTCTGTCCAGACGTTTTTGAAATCAGGCCAAGACCAGTCGGTCATTGTTACTCCCTGCAACACACCTCGCCAACGCAGTGTCTGCCTGTGATGAAACAGTGGCGTGAGCCAATTTTCATACTGCATTGTTGTCCCGATAGATTCGAGTTTATTCAGATAGCTAACCATATCGCAGTTTTGACGGATATCGCCTAATTGCTTATTGAGCCAGCACTTGGCCTCGTTTGATAGGCCGTGGTGCAAGATAGGGTTGGAGCAAAACCATCGAAAGACCGATATTGGTAGGTTGTCATCCACATTTAAGCTGGCTATCACTATTGCCTCTTCCAACACTCTTTGTTCAGCCTGCTGGTGCAGTTCGGAGAAAAGGTAGACATTGACCTGGCTGGCGATGCCCATTTGGTTTAATTTTGCGCAGAGTGCGTTGGCACAATCAAGGATCACCTGGTGATCATAGGCAGCTATATCTAGCCTATCTGGAAGTGGTGTTTGTTCCTTTTCTTGCGGTTGAACCTTGGTCCAGCCCGGCAGCAAACTATTTGCAGGCTCTGAGGCTAGCAGCAATTCAGATAAACCCTCTTGGGCTAGGATCAAGCCAGGGGAAAATAGCTTACTTAGGTATTTTCTTTGCGCGAAGCTGAGGGTGTGCGGTTTAGAGTTCATATTGAACAATAAATAGATACAGCCATTTTCAATGCGCGACTGTGAGCTGTTTGCCTCTGCATCATTCGTTTTTAATAGGTGTGCGGGGTGTTCTATGGGGGCGTTTGAACTATCTTGGCCACTGCGGCTAAATTGGATCCGCTCGCTTGGGGTTTGGTCAAACTGCCAGATAGTCACTGTATCGGTCAGCGAACGAAGTGAGAAGTAATGCTCAAATGCCTGCAGGCGAAGCCGTTTGTCTGATTGCTCTATAACCTGAAAGGGACCGCAACCATCAATGCTATCGCTCTGGTTATTGGCTAGCTGCAGCGGTGGCTGAATGGAATAACGCAGATCTGAAAGTAAGCCGGCAAATCCTAAATCAGGCGAGTCTAGCTCAAAGGTGACACATTGATGGCTGGCTGAGGTTTTTACTAGATGCGATAGTTCTTGCCGGTACTCTGGCAAGCTTTTTAGTTGGTTAAACAGTTCGCTGATCAGGGGGGCATCAATAGGTTTGGCTGAGTGGAACCGGAGTTGAGGCCGGATATAGAACCGCCACACCGTGGCGTCTTCATTGTGATGCCAATGATGGGCCAATTGTGGGTATATTTGTCCAGTTTCGTCGCAGGATGTCAGGCACGCATAGACTTGGCGAACCAAAAAACGCTCGCTATTGCGAAGTGGTTTGTGCGGCAGTAACTGGCTGAAAATACGTTGGTAAGTCAGCTGGATATGAAGTTGGCCTTCTCGTAGCGTTGCTCCAGAGGTTTGTTGAAGCAAGGCAGCGAATTGGTTTTGGTCCCCATTGATCAGTTCAAGCGCCTTTTTATACTGTCCACCCTCTATCATTCGCTTGGCAAGCTGCTGCTGTAGCTCTATGAGTGAAAAGCGAAGGTGCAAAATAGAGCGTTGATTTCGTCCCACTTTGGGTGTCCAGCTCAACCATCCTCTCTCTTGTAGCTGTTGCAGAAGTGTCCTGCTATGACGGGGTGTGGTGCATAGCACCTCGGCGATTTCGGCCAATGAGGTGAAGTTATCCTGTTTGGTTTCGAAGGAAAGTAAACGGGAGTAGTACTGGAATGCTCTGTGGTCTTTCATCAATCACTCTTTATATCAGGAACTCGTTCCTTATTTATTTTCCTTATTTTAAGGGAGGCTGCGGTTACTGGCGAGAAACTTGCTGATTGTGACTTATTTGAGGAAGAATCTAACTGAAAACACGCTCTATTTCTTTTCCCTATATTGAAAGATACTAGCTCTATATTCAGTTTGTTGTGCCTGGCGTCAGTCGCGGGTATATGAACATTATGACTCAATAGGGGTAACTATGAATCAGTTTCCGAAAGATTTCTTGTGGGGTGGGGCAATTGCTGCCAACCAGGTTGAAGGTGCTTACAATCTTGATGGCAAAGGGTTGTCGACGTCTGACATGCTGCCATCTGGTATATTGAGTCCTCACCAAACCCGTGAGGAGCGGATGGCTGGCATCAAGGACGTGGCAATTGATTTTTACCACCGCTACCCAGAAGATATTTCTTTGTTCAAGGAGATGGGGTTCAATTGCCTTCGGTTGTCTATTGCCTGGAGTAGGATTTTTCCTAATGGTGATGAGCTAGAGCCGAATGAAGCGGGGCTGGCTTATTATGATCGTATTTTTGACGAGCTGGCCAAGCACGACATCACACCTTTCGTGACGCTCTCCCATTACGAAATGCCTTACGCACTGGTAGAAAATTATGGCGGATGGGCTGATCGCAAATTGATTGAATTTTTCGAGCGCTACGTTTCAGCCGTCTTCGAACGCTATAAAGAAAAAGTAAAGTTGTGGCTGACATTCAATGAAATCAATATGTCATTGCACGCGCCTTTTACTGGAGTGGGGTTGCAGGAAGATGCTAGCGAGCAGGCTATTTACCAGGCGATACACCATCAGTTAGTGGCCAATGCAAAAGCGGTAAAGTTGTGCCAGCGAATTATTCCTGATGGCAAAATCGGCAATATGCTGCTTGGCGCGATCAACTATCCGTATACCTGTAACCCGGATGATGTCATTGCAGCTATGCAAGAGAACAACAAGTGGCTGTTCTTTGGTGACGTTCAAACCCGTGGTAAATACCCGGGCTACATGCTGCGTTACTTCCGCGAAAATAATATTGAGATAGCAATGGCAGACGGCGATTTGGAAGCTATTGCCAGCGCGTCAGTCGATTTTATTTCATTTAGTTATTACGCCAGTGGCTGTGCCAGTGCTGACCCTAAACAGAAAGAAGTCGGCAATATTGTCGATAGCGTGCCAAACCCGTATTTGGAGAAAAGCCAGTGGGGATGGTTAATTGATCCGAAAGGGTTGCGGATCCTGCTTAACTTCTTGTATGACCGTTACCAGAAGCCGTTGTTTATTGTAGAAAATGGCTTGGGTGCGCGTGATGAAATTGATGAGAACGGTGAGATTCAAGATGACTACCGTATTAAGTATCTCAATGATCATTTGGTGCAGGCGAGAGAAGCATTACTGGACGGTGTTGAACTGATGGGTTTCACCAGTTGGGGGCCTATCGATTTGGTCGCTAACTCAACCGCCGAAATGAGCAAGCGTTATGGCTTTATCTATGTTGACCGACATGATAACGGCACCGGTTCCCTGGAGCGTAAGCGCAAGAAGAGTTTCAGTTGGTACCAGGAAGTGATCAACACTCAGGGTCGCTCGTTAAAATAATCCCTTTTAATGTGAAATTGATTAATCAAAGCCTCACCATAGAGTGAGGCTTTGTCTTTTGGGGGATTATTTAGACAAATCCAAATCTACCCATACCATGCGGTGGTCAGAGGAAACACCTTTGCTGTTGCCTAGCTCCTCGTCGTAAACAAGGTAGTAACCGTCTTCGTTACCTGCTGGCCAGAATACACCAGAACCTTTGACATCCAGTGTGGCTGAAGGAATTACGTAATCCAAACGCAGACCACTTGTACTGGTGATGTTCTCGATGTGTGGTGTGTCAGGGTTACGAGTACAGATGCCTTCGTTGATGCAGTACTCGCCGCCGTTACTAGCCGGTGCGAAACTGCCCAGCGTGCCTTCAACATTGACCATCGAGTGGGTAATGAGGTTGGCAATAGTATCTCGATCACCATCGCCCATTTGATGGTCAGCATTCAAATCACCTGCTACAACAAAGTGACTACCTGCTGGCAAGCCGCCGTATACACCATTGTCATCGTACATATAGTTTTTAGAATCGATGTAATCGTTCCAGAACTGCAATTCAGCTCGGTTTCGCTCGGTATTATGCTTAGCAGGGTTGTCAAAGATTGGTGGTGCAGGGTGTGATACCAAAAAGTGAACGACTTCGTTTTCACCGTTTGGTTGAGGAATAATTACAGGGATATCGGCATGGTTTTTCGAAGAAAGCGGGAATTGCGCCCAAGCTTCATCACTGTACCAAGCATCACCGCATTGCTTACCCTCTGGTAGATCAACATCGCAATTTACAATTTCGATGTTCTTTTCACCCGGCATATCTTTCCATTTGAAGTTTTGGAAAGTACGAACGTTAGCTTCATCAATTTCAAATTGTGAGAAAACAGCAAAGGCGTATTGACCGTGGTAGAAACCAAATCCCCAGGCGTCATCACCGGTACCTGAAGCTGAACCATCAAGGTTCAAGTCATACTTGCTTGGAAGGCCTGTATTGGTTGCGACGTTCTTTTTGTAGGCAAAAGCGATAGGCTTCTGATCATTTTGTGGATGGGCTAAGTAATTGTCATGAAATCCATTTAGCGCTTCCATATCCTTGCCTGTGCCGTCGTTATTGAACTCAGCTAGGACGAAGGCATTAGGGCGAACGCGCTGGATAGTTTCAGCAACATTTCGGATCTGAATAACTTTTTCAGCGGTTTCGATTTCTTGTTCTGTTAATGAGGCGTCATCATTCTTGTAGCGCTCAATTAATGCAGTCTGATCGTCTCGAGACAGTGTCATTTCTGCGACCAAGTCTTCATAGGTCGCTCGGTCGAAAGATAGGTTGAAGGTGGCAAACCGCGCTTCAGTGTAGGTCTCAACCGAATTGTCGCTGTTACAGCCTGATAGAGCGGCTAGGGCAATTGAAGCCGCAATGAAAGTCTTTTTCATAGTCATTGTATTTGTTGTCGTTCAGAGCCAAATGAGTGACAAAGGCTAAAGAAACTTTCTGCTTGTATCTGTTGATTCTCAAAATTTTGTGAACTAATTCAAATTAATTTTATGAGTATGATTGAATTTCAACCAAGCTAATAAAAAAGTAACCGATTGCTTGGTTGAAAAGCGTCCGTAAAACCGTTTGCCTGCACAACCCTTGAATTCATGATCTTTGTCATCAGAGGTGACATATTTTTGACTTTACATCATTTATCGTACTGGGTACTATTTATAACATTAACAGTACGTCATGTTGTAAATGTCGAAAAAATAACGATTAGTCAGTCAGGAGAGAGTCATGTGTGATGAGTGTAAGGTTCAAATGGTGCAGGTTCGCCGTACTTGGTGGCAGAAAATTAAGTTTAAATCGCTGTGGAAATGTCCTATTTGCGGTAAAACGGTAGCGCTATGAGTGATGCGAAACGAGTGCGTGAAAAAATACGTACTACTAGCCAAATGGTGCTGTCAAAAACACGGCACCGTTTTTTAAACCAAGCTTCAAATAGAAACAATGTCATAAACAAGAGATCAAAATAGGTTCATCTTATTAAATTGGCCTTACAATGATATTTAGTAATATTTTTAGTTACTTATACTTTAGAAGAGTCCTTCTATCACATTTTTTATCATACAAAAATCTTACAATTTGTTGACTTTCTCTTTAGAAGAAAGCCCAAAACAATGAATAATGATAATAATGTGAACGGAGGAATATATGACGATAGGGAGATACCTACGTTGGAAGGATGAGCATGGTGATGAATTCAGACCTGTCTCATTGACTGGTACTGAGTTACTGAATGACCGTACCTTAAATAAAAGTACGGCATTCTCATACGAAGAAAGAGAAGCTTTCCAGTTAGATGGCCTGCTACCACCACGAGTTCAGACTTTTGACGATCAACTGAACCGGGTATACGACGGTTTTAGAAACGCCTCTACGGATATAGAGAAATATCTATTTTTACGCGCCCTTCAAGATAGAAACGAAACCTTGTTCTATGCGCTGTTATCTCGGCACGTAGAAGAAATGACCCCCATTATCTATACCCCAACAGTGGGTAAAGCCTGCCAAGAGTTTAGTCACCGCTATCAAAAAGCACGGGGTCTGTATATTACTGAAGACAACGTCGATAACATGGATGAGTTGGCCCGCCATTTCACTGGAAAAGACATTAAAATCATCGTGGTGACCGATAGCCAAGGCATTCTTGGGCTGGGTGACCAAGGGGTTGGTGGTATGGGTATTCCCATTGGGAAACTGTCTTTATATACCTTGGGAGCCGGTATCCATCCCGCTCATTGTTTACCAATAGCACTGGATATTGGTACCGACAACCAAGACTTACTTGATGACCCAATGTATTTGGGGGTTCCACAAAGGCGTTTGAGAGGCGAGGCTTACAAAGCCTTTATCAAAAAGTTTGTGCATCAGGTTAAACGCAATTTCCCCAAAGCGGTTCTTCAATGGGAAGACTTCAGCAAATCTAACGCCTTCGACAACCTCAACGATTATGAGGAATTCCTACCCTCTTTCAACGATGATATTCAAGGTACAGGCTCGGTAGTGCTTGCTGGTATTCTTGGTGCGGCCAAAATAAAGGGCGAGTCATTAGCTGAGCAGAACTATGTTGTATATGGCGCGGGTGCTGGTGGGGTCGGTGTTGCTGATCAAATCTTTGCAGGACTACTCAAAGAAGGTTGTTCGCATGCCACTGCCCGGGACAGAATCTTTATTCTTGATTCGCAAGGTTTGGTATTTGATGACCGTGAAGGCTTGGATGAGTATAAGAAGCGTTATGCCAAACCAAGAGCTCTCGCAGCAGGATGGTCGGTGACAGAAGCTGGCAAAGTATCGCTGACGGAATTGATTGATAACTACCCTGTGACTGTCTTGCTTGGTACAAGCGGTATTGGTGGTGCATTCAAGGAAGGGCATATCCAGAAAATGATGGAATATACCAAGCGCCCTATGATATTCCCGTTATCCAATCCAACCGCAAACTGCGAGGCCTTGCCGGAAGATATCTATCGTTGGAGTGATGGCCAAGCACTTGTGGCGACTGGTAGCCCGTTTGGTGATGTGGTTTACAACGGGCGTTCATTCCGCATTGGGCAAGGTAATAATGTCTTTATCTTCCCAGGTGTTGGCTTGGCGGCAATTGTGTCACAAACCCGTAAGGTTACATTGGATATGTTCACCACGGCATCCTATGCGCTGGCTGAGATGGTCTCCGATGAAGATTTGCAGGCAGGTTGTGTGTATCCGCGAATTAGTAAGTTGAAGCAAGCCTCTTTGCATGTTGCGACGCGCATTCTCGCTGATATGAAAGCTAAGGACCCTAACTGCGATTTGGCTGGAAAAGATATCAGCCATGAACTGGCTGAGCATATCTGGGAGCCGATTTACTTGCCATACCGCCGAGTTTGATGCTCGTTCTACATTGCCCGGCTTAAGCCGGGCTTTTTACATTTCACGCCAATGATTTAGCATTTTGGGCCACTTTTCTATAAGCCGATCTGTATCTTAACAGTTTCTGAATTTTCAGGGTTAAGATGTTGTTAAAGCTTGATTTACCTAATATCTCAAGCGAGTGGCAGCTCAGGAGGTTCGTATGCTTATGTCGTGCTTTCTATCAAAACTAAAGCAACTACTTGTTATCTCATTTCTTGCCGTTTCAGGTGTCGGTTTATGGTTAATGATGATGTACCACATCTTCAGAATGGCGGCTTAATGGCCATGGAATATTAAGCTAGTTAAACTTGTTGGCGGTGGCGCTGCGCCCATACACCAATAATTATGAATATTGAGATCACAACAGAGATAAGCCAGTGATTAGCCAGCTGGCTTAGTTGTTCTGATAAAAACGGCGCGGTTGTAACGATGAATAAACCGTAACCAAAGGCATTGATCAGAATAAAAATCATTGTTCTGATGATAAAATTAGTGCCAATAAGTTGCTTTCTCATAAAACGATTAATATCGGCAGCAAACATAACGAGAACACAAGTAACGGTTGCTGTTGATATATCATCTATCCACGGTCTGATCCAATTGCCTACATCCGCAATCAATGAGGTGATAATTTCCATAGGTTTCTATCCAGATGTTCGCCTTGCTAACCTTGAAGTTATTTGACGACTCTCAATGTGTTGAAGGTATATAGGCTAAAGACGACCAGAAACCAGCCAGAATTAAGTGAAACATGGCCTAATACAAAAAGCCAAGGGCAGGTATACTGTCCATAGAATCCATATAGATTGTTTTTTATGATAGAAATTTCCAACTCAGTTCAATTAGGTGATTGGGAAGTTGAACTGACGCCCATTCGTGCCCAAGGTGCAGGTGGACAAAATGTGAACAAAGTCTCCTCTGCGATCCATCTTCGCTTTGATATCCCTCGCTCATCATTACCGCCGTTTTATAAAGAAAGGTTGCTTGCATTATCAGATAGTCGTATCTCCAAAGAGGGGGTGATTATCATAAAAGCCCAGCAATACCGCACCCAAGAGCAAAACCGTGAGGATGCGTTGGAAAGGTTGGTTGCTTTGATTAAGTCTGCGGTGGTACAGCAAAAGAAACGCCGTCCAACCAAGCCGACGCGTTCATCGCAGAAAAAGCGGATGGATAAAAAAACTCAGCGGGGCCAAACCAAAGTAATGCGTGGCAAGGTTAAGTTTTGACTTGTATTGCAAAATCAATGTTTAACACTAATGTTGTCATATAATTAGCGTTACATTGGAAAGCTTACGTTGTTCTATGGAGATAGGGATGTCTGATCTGAAAACCCAAAAATTACTGCAGCTGTTTTATCGAGAATCGGAGCGGGTGAGACTGCTGGAATTGGGTAAGCTCCCAGCCCCAGATGGCAAGGAGCAGGATGAACTACAAGCTTGGCTGACAGGCAAGCGTGATTTTTCCCGTGCGGAGCTCACTCAGCAGCATTGGATAAAAACATGTACCGCAGGTTACACCACAGAGTTGGTGCTTCACCCCAATGGCAGCTTAGATGAGTTCACTTTGTTCCGGCGTCAGAAGACGATAGGTGAGTGGCAGTTAGTCAATGGGATGCTCGAACTGGTCATTTACAAAGATGACAACCGCTACACAAGTACGGTTGTGGCTAATCAGGGAAGCAGTATTCACTCTGCGATAGAGTACAAAAATGAACAGCTACATGCTTATTTGAAGTTGGCACAAACACGGCCTCAAGTGAGTTGATTGGGTAATTGTTGGCTTGACCAGTGTTTTGCAGGCAACTAAATATGCATTTTTTCTGGAAAAGTACCCGCTAAGCTGGTATCAGTGAATCTAACATAGTTATTGATTAATGCGAGTCTGATTCGAGATGACAGGGACGAAAAAATTGAACAAAGTCGCCATTGTTGGCGGTACCCACGGTAATGAATTTAGCGGCATTTACTTGCTACGTAAATGGCGTGAAACACCGCAGTTGGTTGAGCGAGACAGTCTTACGGTTGAAACCGTCTTTGCAAACCCTAAGGCATTTGAAGAGAACAAGCGCTATTTAGATTGTGATATGAACCGTCAGTTTGGTCATGACGATCTCAACAACCCTGAGTTGGCGAATTACGAGCAAAGCCGAGCGAAAGCGATCAACGCCCAATTGGGCCCTAAAGGGAACGCCAAAACCAATTTTATTATCGATTTGCACAACACAACCAGCAATATGGGGCCATCATTAATCTTGCTGCAGACAGATGCGTTCAATCGCCAGTTGGGCGCTTACGTTTCAGCAAAAATGCCTAATGCGGTTATCGTGCTGGAAGATCATGTTGCAGTTCATGAGCATTGCTTCTTGAGCTCAATTACCGAACAGGGTGTTATCGTGGAAATTGGGCCTCAGCCTCAGTCTGTGATCCGCCAAGATGTCTTGGACTGGATGGAAGAGATGACCGGCCATATCCTTGATTTTGTCGATCTGCATAATCGCGATGCGTTGCCGGATCTCCCTGCGAGCTACTACGCGTTCAAATACCACGAAACGTTGAAGCTGCCAGAAAATGCTCAGGGAGAGCGAATTGGCATGGTTCATCGAAATGTACAAGATGCCGATTTCAAACTGCTACGCCATGGCGATCCAATCTTTACCCTGTTTGATGGTCAGGAAATCTGTTGGGATGGAGATTATGAAGCGTATCCGCATTTCATTAACGAAGCCGCGTATTACGATAATAACCTTGCGATGTCGTTGGCCAAAAAGGTAGTTGTTACTGTTTAGTGTGAACATTCGTTTACTGATAACAAAAAGCCGCAGATACGGCTGCGGCTTTGTACATCTGAGCAAGCACCTTTGGTTTAACATAGGCCTTCTAATCTATCATTTTTAATCAAAACCCTGATGAAATGGATTACATATTTCGCTGGGTATTAAAATCTTAAATTCTTACAATTAAAGGGATTAATAGATTGATCAGCTATACTTATTAGGTATTCTTATGTCGCTTATTGAATGCATAATTTAATCTGATTTTCGGTCATCTAACAAACAACAATGAACATAACAGATGAACAGTATCTTTATGCTGTTGGACTAAAAAATATCCCCAACCCTTTTCCATGTGCTGTTTATGATGGTGAGGGCAACTATGCTGCAATTAATCAGTCATACGCCGATATTCTAGGGCTCAATAACGAGCAGGCGCTAGGGAAAAAAAACTCAGAGCTCCAAAGTAACTTCAGCGATTTTGCGGATGTTATTGATTTTCAAAATAACCATATTTTGGATACTCAAGATTATCTTTTCTCCTTGAATATCATCAAACTCAACGCAGGCTGTAAGGCGTATTATGTATCAAAACGCCCTATAATCAATACTTCAGGCGAGGCTGTTGGCATTGATGTCAGCATGTACAACACCGGCTTTATCTTCACACTATCTTCCGCTTTCAATGACCCAACAATGTATTTCAATCAAGGTCATGACGTTGACTTCAAAGCGTCTAGGTTATGTGAAAGCTTTACCTCGTTACAGGAGACCTATGCTTACTTTATTATGTGTGGGTTTTCTAACGAATTTATCAGTACGATTTTGGGCAAATCAATAAAAACAGTTGAGAACAATATGGCTCGACTGATCGACAAGGCACAAAATCGCTATTGTGGGCGTATTAATAGCAGAAAAACGCTAAGAGATTACTTGCTCAATAACCGGATCACGAATTTATCGCCGGCTGGGATAATGACAAATACGATCAAAACGTTGACGGCGGTGCCTTGCCATAGCCGTTATCAGGATGGTCAAGATTTTGATTTGGAGGATAAGTTTAATGATTTCGGCAAGGATATTTAGCGATGCCTCTTAGCAAAAAGGTGCCGGAGCCAAGTATAAAACAGCCATAGCAGTTGAAGCTGCTATGGTTTTTTTGTTATGGGAAATGAGTACCGTTAGCTAGCATAAGCGGATTGGTATACTCTCAGCTCACTACGCATACCTAAAATCAGGCTGATACACATCACCATTAAGATAAGGGTAAATGGCAGTGCAGTCGAAATCGCACCGGCCTGAAGTGCTTGAATCGCTTCAGTACCGCCCACCCATAGCAGCATTGCTGCAATAGCACCTTCAACCGATGCCCAGAATACACGTTGTGGTATTGGCGCATCAATTTTACCACCTGCAGTGATACTATCGATAACCAGTGACGCTGAGTCCGAAGATGTGATGAAGAACACCATAATAAGGACGACAGAGATCACTGAAATTGCAGTGCTAAAAGGTAAAGCGTCAAATGCCTGGAATAGTGACAGCGTGACATCGGTCAGGCCATTAGTACCAAGTTCACCCACTTTGGAAATGACTTGCTCGATAGCCAAGCCACCAAAAGCAGACATCCAAATCAAGGTGATAGTGGTAGGGATGAAAATAACCGCAGTAATAAATTCGCGTACAGTACGGCCTTTTGATACTCGGGCAATAAACATACCGACACATGGCGACCAAGAGATCCACCATGCCCAGTAGAACACAGTCCAACCGTGCATCCAGGCTTCATCCTCACGGCCGTGCGGATTACTCAGCGGCAGGATATTTTTGATATAGCCGATCAGTGCTGTCGGTACGGTTTTGAAGAAGGTCGATAGGCTAAGCAAAATAACGAAAACCAGCAAGGCTAACGCTACGAGTATGTTGATATTACTTAATACCTTAACGCCGCCATCAATACCACGGATAACCGAGACAATGGCGAGTGAAGTAACAAAAGCGATGATGCCCAATTGTATATTTAAGCCATTCTCAATGCCGAAAACATGGCTAATACCGCTGGCCGCTTGCTGGGCACCCAAGCCCAATGATGTTGCCAGACCAAACAAAGTCGCTAGTACTGCCAGTACATCGATGACATGACCAAACCAACCCCAGGTTCTGTCGCCTAGTAGCGGGTAGAAAACGGAACGGAATGAAAGTGGTAGACCTTTATTGAAGGCAAAAAATGCCATAGACAACGCAACTACCGCGTAGATCGCCCAAGGGTGAAGGCCCCAGTGGAACATGGTCGCGCCAAGTGCAGCGTAGGCTGCCTCTTCAGAATAGGCTTCAACGCCAAGAGGTGTCTCGAACCAACCAGTAAAGTAGGCAGTCGGCTCGGCAACACCCCAGAACATCAAACCAATACCCATACCACCGGCAAACAGCATTGCGATCCAAGACAGGTTGGAGTGTTCGGGTTGGGCATCATGTCCGCCGATACGGATTTTACCAAATGGCGAAATAACCAGACCGAGGCAGAAGATGAGAAACAGATTACCTGCCCACATAAACATACTGTCGAAGTTACCAATGATTTGCCACTTGATGCCATCGAGTGTGGCTTTGGCGGTTTCTGGCTCGCTGACGAAAAGAGCGACGAGAAAGACAATGATGAGACCAGCGCTGGCACCGAAGACGGGATTATGGACATCAAAACCCCATTTCTGAATGTTATCCTGACCGACGGTATAGTCGGTATTTTCAATACTGTACTTGTCCTTAGTGACAGTCATTATTTCCTCAATTGTTTAGAGTCCAAAATAAATTTCGCCGGCTATGCTAGCAAAATGAATCATGGAAACCAAATTTTTGAGAATTTCGTCACTTTAAGTGCATGATATTGGCATTAATTTGCGGTGTTTTTGTTAAGTACTCAAAACAATATATCGGTCTTAATCGGTAGTACTTTACCGAGCCAAACCGCCCTCGTGGTATGGTCTGAAAGGGCATCATTCGATACTGGATGGATCAGAACAGATAGCTCCCCACGTTCGCGCTTCAGCCAGTCAAGAAAACCGTGTTTATCATCAGCAAAATGGACTTCAAACATAGGCTTGCTGTGCGGGCCAACTTCACGGTGAACAAGTGGAAATATACGAATGACGTCTTTGTGGTTTGTTATTTTTTCGTGCAACCGTTCAGCTTCGTTGATTTGGTTGGTATCAAAGTAAATATGGGCGTGATACATGACGGCCTCCAAGAACTCCATGCGTTTATGGAAATCATTGTAAGCCGACAGGCGATAGAGACGAGGCCATTAGGTTGATGGAGTTATTCGGTTTTATTGAAGGTACGCTGATCACCGAGCAGTTGGCGGTAGCGAAAGAATTGGATGATCCATTGGGTCACTTTAAGGTGGTCAGTGGGCTGCTCTAGCAATTCCAATGCATTTTGGTATGTCTCTATTGGATAGATGCTTTTTCGTAGCTTCAATAAATCTGCCAGATACTCAGGGGTAAACTCTGGGTGGCCTTGAATACCAAGGAAGTGCTCACCAACGAGCATAATGCTGTTGGGGCAAAAAAGGCTGCTAGCGAGAATCGTTGTGTTTTGCGGTGGGCGGATCACTTGGTCCTGATGGCTGACTAAAAGGGATATATCGGCTGGTGGTTCGGTTAGCCAAGGTGGTTGTAGGTTTGACGGAACATCGATGGTGGCTGAGGCTGCACCTATTCCCCAGCCTTTATCAGACTGCATGACTTCACCGGCAAGTGCTTGGGCAATCATTTGATGCCCAAAACAAATACCCACCAAAGGTATGTGCTGAAAGTAGAGTTGATGAACAAAGCCCTGAAAGACATTGACCCAGCGGCTTTGCTCATACACGCTGTACCGACTACCACTGGTCAGGTAGCCGTCGCATTCACTAAGCGATTGCGGGTAGTGACCATCAATCACCCGGTAGAATAGCAGTTCAATAGCAGGGTCTACCTGTGCAAATAATTCGGTAAACATCGCTGGGTAGTTGCCATGTTTTGGTTGTAACTCTGGCCTGACATCATCACATAGCAATACACCTAACTTCATATTATTACCTCAAATTCAGATCTATAAATCCAGCTTGCCATCAAGAGCGAAATTAAAGAGCGCCTGATACTGCTCCTGAGATAAATGGATTGGGTTTCCACTTGCAGCCGCATCTTGCATAGATTGAGCAGCTATGGCTTCCTGCTCTTGATTGTCGACACCTAACTCAGATAAAGAATGTGGGATATGGAGTTGTTTTCGCAACTCCAGCACCCAGTCAAGAACACCATCGAAGCCCTCTTTCTCTAATTCTAGGTAGTGGGAGAGCCGCAGCATTTTTTCGTGCAGATAATGTCGGTTTGCACAGAGTACATAGGGCATTAATACCGCATTCAGTAGCCCATGGTGGAGGTTGTAGCGGGCACCGAGGGTATGGGCCAAAGCGTGCATCGCACCGAGCCCCCTCTGGAAAGCTGTTGCTCCCATGGTAGAAGCAATAAGCATTTGGGTTCTGGCTTGCAGGTTGGACCCGTCAGTGTAGGCGATGGGCAGATAGAGTTTGATTAATCGCATCCCTTCGATTGCGATGGCTTCAGCCATGGGGTGGTAGCTTGGCGAGCAGTATGCTTCAAGGTTGTGGGAAAGGGCATCCAAACCCGTTGCGGCGGTGAGGTGGGCCGGAAGATCGACGGTTAGGGTAGGATCTAAGATCACCTGAGCTGGTAGCATCTTCGGATGGAATATGATGCGCTTGCACTGGTGCTGAGTATCTGTGATAACCGAAGCCCTTCCTACTTCAGACCCAGTACCTGCCGTCGTTGGCAGGGCAACAATGGGAACGATAAGGCTGGTGTCGGCTTTTGTCCAATTGTCGCCAATGTCTTCAAATTGCCATAATGATTGTTGCTGCCTAGCTACTAAGGCTATCGCTTTTCCTATATCTAATGACGAGCCCCCACCAATGGCAACAATACCGTCATGCCCGCCTTCGAGAAAGACGGCAATACCACTTTCAACCTGCTCTCCGGTTGGGTTACCGGTGAAGCTATCAAAGACTGGTGCTGTTAGGCTAGCATCTTGATATGGAGATAGGATGTTCTTTATCAAACTGGTATTAGCTAGTGAGGGATCGATGACGAAGAGCGGTCGCTGGACAGATAAATGATGGCAACTATCAGAAAGCTGAGAGCTGGCATGTTCGCCAACGAGTATTTCGGTGGGGTAATGCCAATGCAGAAGTGTCATGGTCTAGTCCGATGTAATTGGTGAGCCATTATTATTGTCACCGCTATGCGGTTGTTTCGGGTGTTTCAGATGAAATGATTTTGGCCGGGTGAGTGTTTCAAACCCAAGTGTCGACAGAGCATAGCCTTTGCCTGAGTGCTTGATGCCTGTCCAAGCTAATGCTGGGTCGAGGTAATCACAACGGTTAGCGAAAAATGTGCCGGTTTCAATTTGATTGCCGATTGTGATGGCTTGCTGAATGTCTGAGGTGAAAATACTTGCAGTCAGGCCATATTTGCTATCGTTCATTAACTCAATAGCTTGTTGGTCCGAGAAAACTTTTTGAATAGGGATGAGAGGACCAAAAGTCTCCTCAGTCATCACTTGCATACTATGATCCACGTCGGTTAACACCTGTGGGGCAAGGTATGGGCTCCCCAGTTTACTGTTAGGAAAGCAGGCTTCAGAAATATGTGCAAGGGCACCTTTTTGTTGCGCATCGGTGATCTGATGGCGGACATGGTCTGCGGCACTTGTCGAGATTAAAGGCCCTAGCGTGGTGTCTTCGTCGAGCGGGAAACCTAACTGGTATTGGTTGACTAACTGAACGGCTTTTTCGACAAACTCGTCATGAACCCGGTAGTCGACATACACCCGTTCGATAGCGCAACATGACTGTCCAGCGTTATAAAGCGCACCATCAACAATGGTTTCTACAGCATCATTAATATCGGCATCATGGCGGACATAGGCCGGATCATTGCCTCCAAGCTCAAGGCCAAGGCCATGAAAGTGACCAGCAGCAGCTATTTCAATCAACGCCCCACCGGTGACTGAGCCAGTAAAAACGACATGCTGGAGTTGCTCGCTACTGACCAACTCTTCTGTCGCATTATGGCTCATGAATAAATGTTGGAAGACTCCCTGAGGAAGCTGGGCCTCGTCAAAGGCTTGTTGGAAGCGTTGCGCGCAGAGTGGGGTATGGGAAGACGGTTTCAAAATCACACTGTTTCCAGCAAGCAATGCAGGGATGATTGAATTGATAGCTGTCAGGTACGGGTAGTTCCAGGGAGATATAACGAGAATTGTCCCGAGGGGTTCCCGGGTTATGTATCGAGTAAAGCCCGATTTTTCAGGTAGATCAATAGGTGCAAGTGCTTGCTCACAGTGCTTAATCATGTAGCGGGCACGCTCTTCGACACCTCTTAGTTCACTGCCACTATGTTTGATAGGGCGGCCCATCATCCAGCTTAATTCGCTAGCGATCATCTCTTTGTGGCTCAAAAGCGCATCAATTGCCCGGTTACAATACGCTTTTCTCTCGGAAAGAGGGGTAAGTATCCATTCTTTTTGAGCTTTATTGGCATTATCAAGCGTCCTTTGAACAGCTTCCGGTGTCGCCAACACAACGGTTGCTACGACACTTCCATCCGCAGGAGATAGCGTATTCTGTCTAACACCACTTTGGTTTTCTACGTTGGCAGAATGGTTCAAGTGCCTTTCCTCGCCTCAGATGATTTCGAAGTAACGGCTGAGCTCCCAGTCGGTTACATGTTTCCTGAACTCCCGGTCTTCCCATTCCCTTGAGGCGGCAAAGTGGTCGACAAAAGCCTGCCCGAACAAGGAGGCTGCGACATCTGACTGCTTAAACCTTTGGGTGGCATCCCATAGTGTCCGTGGTAGGGCGAGGGTCTCGCTATGAGTTTGTTGGTAAGCATTCCCTAACACGGGCTCTGTTGGCTCCCAAGCTTGTTCGATACCGATAAGCCCCGAGCCAAGAGCTGCAGCTAGTGCTAGGAAAGGGTTGGCATCTGCAGCCCCAATACGGTATTCGATACGCTGGGATTTTTCAGAACCGGTGATCACCCTCAGTGACGTTGTACGGTTTTCAACACCCCAAGTAGCATCAGTGGGGGCCCAGAACCCAGGTATCATTCGGCTATAGCTGTTAACGGAGGGAGCGACCATACAGAGCAACTCCGGCATCAAACGCTGCTGGCCGGCTAAGAAATGCCGTTGCAAGGCACTCATCGAGTGGGTTTCTTTGTCGTCGAAAAAGACATTGTTGCCATCCTGGTCGCGAAGGGAAAGGTGAATATGGCCACTTTGACCAGGATAGTCGTTGCTCCATTTCGCCATGAAGGTGGCCATCAAATCATTTTTTTGCGCTAGCACTTTCATGTAGGTTTTGAATAGTGCCGCTTTGTCGGCAGCATGGCATGCGTGGTCGACGGCAATGGCAGCTTCGATAACACCTGGACCGGTTTCTGAATGAATCCCTTCGATAGGAAAGTCCATAGTCTCGGCCATCGAGAGGATTGATTTGTAGAGCTCTGAATAGGTCGAGTTGCGTATCATTGAGTAACCAAACCAATCTGGGGTGATTGGCTCGAGGTTCCTGAAGCCTTTCTCACGCACGGAGTGTGGCGTTTCACGGAACAGGAAGAATTCATACTCGAAGGCGGCCCTTGGGATCAGCCCCATCGATTTGGCTTTATCAAGTACCCTGCGCAATGTGGCCCTCGGGCAAACCGATTCGGCTTCGCCGGCGAACTCTGCCATAAACAGCAACATGCCGTCTTCATCTAACACATCGCGGCAGCTGGAAGGGATAATCTTGACAGGCGCATCAGGGTAGCCTGTATGCCAGCCAGTGTACTGAGTATTGTCGTAGAGTTGATCTTTAACATCCCAACCTAACACCACATCACAAAAGGCAAACCCTTTATCGAGCGAAGAGAAAAATTTTTCCTTCGACATATACTTGCCACGCATCACTCCGTCATTGTCGAACAGGCCGACTTTGACATGGCTGAGTTTTCGCTCCTCGATAATCTGCTTGGCATCGTCAACGGTTCTGACCTCTCTTGGCTGCATAGGTGGGTATCCCTTCTGTAATTTACTAAGCGGTGGTTAGGAAAATAGGCAACTGAGTGTCATGACTAGGATTTTTTTATTATTGATATAAACCTAGGTAGAGGTCGGACATTCGTCAACCTTATCAATACGGTGAAAAAGTCTCACTTGTAAGACGTTGGTATTGCGTCAATAACTGTGTTCCAATATCAGCAAAATATTTTAATGATAAGTAAAGAAAAGGAAGTTATTGATGTCACTTGTTATTCCTATGGTGATATTCATGCAGCAGCGAATGGCCGAAGCGGGGAATCCCGATGATGCTAAGGCCATGCAAGCGTATATGAAAACCGAACAGCCTTTTTATGGGGTGAAGGCACCAGAGCGTAAGGCGATATTCAAGCAAGCTCGAGAGCATACCAAAATAGCCTCTTTTATTGAGTACAAGCGTTTGGTGCTTTGGCTATGGTCCGGGGAAAACCGTGAGGAGCAATACCTCGCGATGGATGCAGCCGAATATTACAAGCCTTTCAGGACCCTAGAGGCATTTCCTGTTTACGAAGAGATGCTTAACGAGGCTAGTCATTGGGATACCGTAGATAAACTCGCCTCTAACCTCATCGGTCCATTGGTGAAGGAACACCGAGAATTGGAAGGTGTTGTCCGTGGTTGGCGTGAGTCAGAAAATATGTGGCTGCGCCGGGCATCATTGCTGGTTCACCTCAAGCACAAAGCTGAGACCAACCTTCCATTGCTTGAAGAAACCATTTTGATGCTAGCCAGTGAGAAAGAGTTTTTTATTCGCAAGGCGATTGGTTGGGTGCTTAGGGAGTATGCCAAAACAGATGCGGAGTTTGTGAAGCGCTTTGTAATGACTTACCAAGAACAATTATCTCCTTTGAGCCGACAAGAAGCATTGAAAAATATATAAACGATCGATTACCTATCAAATTGATAGTTATAAATTCTTTTTACTGGGTTGGGTGTAGTTGATAGTATAACGGTGAGCTGTAATCAGCAGAATTACATTTAAACAAGGCCCTCAGGCCTGATAACATAAAAGGCAATTATTGTGATTGAACGTCAAGAAACTGGTCAGCGTATGAGTCGTATCGTTAAGCATAACGGTACTGTTTACCTTTGCGGCCAGGTGTGTGCAGATGCAACCCAAGGTATCACTGAGCAAACCCAAACGATGCTGGATAAAGTAGAAAAGCTACTAGAGCAAGCGGGAAGTGATAAAGAGCACATGCTGTCAGCGACCATTTATATCAAAGATATGAAAGACTTCGCTGAAATGAACGCAGTATGGGATAACTGGGTACCTGCTGGCCATGCTCCGGCCCGTGCTTGTGTTGAAGCGAGTATGGCACGTGAAGCGTTGTTGGTGGAAATTTCTGTTGTTGCAGCAGTTAAAGAATAAACACCGCCGTTTTCCTTAAGTGGAAAGCTAAATTGGTCGATGTAATGACTGAGTGATGTAATTTTTGTACATAGGACTTTCCAAGGAGGAGTGGATGACAATAGCAAGGTGTAGTCGCTTACAGGCTTTTTATTATCCTGTGGGTAAACCCCAGTTCTTGATATTATTGGTGTCACTACTAACGACATTACTCCTCTCTCAGCCCATAATGGCGAAAGAGATATCGGTAAAGTCTCAGCCCAAAGTTAGCCTTGAAGGGACATTCAATACACAGCGTGTTTGCTTCTATGATGGTCAGTCTTATTCGTTAGGTTCGGTGATTTCGGTTGAAGGCGTTTTGCTTGAATGCCAACCTGAAAAACACTTTGAAACTAACGGTGCCCTGCAGTGGGTAAGGGTTGAAAAGAAATCCTAGCTTGGCGCTGTGAACGTTGAAGTCGATTATCTGTAAGCGATTGCATCACTGCATAAGAAAATGCAGCCATTTCCTAACGGAACTGGCTGCATTGTCGTAACAGGGGGAACTGTTACGTGAATTTTAACGTCTGGATCGAATTAGCGAACTAGGCGGCCTGAATCAGGACCCAGTTTACCGGTACCACCTTCATGGTGAGCCGTTTTCGCGCCCATTTCTTGCATCAAAAACTCTTTCAATGCGGCGGATTCGCGCTCGTTAGTTGGTTTCCAGTTAGAGATCACTCGTGCTTTATTGCTGTTCATCGAATATTTCCTTTTCTATCCATGATATGGGCTAGATATCATGTGCTTAGTGATTCATAAAGTTGCTGTCATTTTCATACAAAACGAAATCAATTTCCACTATTAATTCGCTATGCAAATGCACTTATTTTGATACCCATTGATAACAGAGAATCGCTCACAGGCATATCTGACCAGTTTTTCGGGAAAATATGCAAGCAAATGGAGTAACTATGTCCTTATTGAGTGCTTTGTTAAATATAGCTGCAAATGGACATAAAAAAAGCCGATACCCAAAGGGAATCGGCTTTTCTGGGATTTGAGAAAAGTGTTGTAAAATTACATAACTTTTCAGCCTGTTGAGGCCAATTAACGCATCAGCGAGCGTGTTTTAAGTTCGAAGATCAGCTTTTCAGCGCTGCATTCGAATTGGAAGCGTGCTGTTAGCTCAGTGCTGTCGTCTTGCATCGGGCTCACTTCATGCTTGAAGTTAGCGTTAACTTCTTTGGCTAGTGCTAGGTAGTTCGCTAGTTCAGCTTCTAGTGCTGCTTTATCACCACCGAAGATCTTTACGTCAGCAACATCATCATTTTCTTTGATGATGAAACCCATCTCAGCAGAGACACCGCAAGCTTCGCAGGTTTGGTATTCTTGGCTTTCGTTTGTCATGGCGTTTACTCTATCTCCATTTATATTATACCCAAGTAACTTCAACTCGCCCTTTGGGAGCCCATCAATAGCCCCACTTCGGTGTCAAATAACCTTGAAATAGGAAAGCTATTCCATGCGGTTATTTTCCTTGAATTGAGCCTATTGATGAGACTCTGAATCCAGCGACTTAAAGTCACTTGGGTATATGTGGACATTCTAAAACGTTGTGACGAAGATCGCTATGGGGTAATGTTATTTTTCATAATACAAATGCGTATTGTGAAATGAAAAGTGAGAAGAAGTTGGTAGAAAGCATACCAACTTCTTATTGATGAATAGCGATTGCCAGACCCGAACTAGGTAAGATTCGGATAAAGCTGATGAATTTGCGTTAAGGTTTGCTGAAACGGGTATTGCTCCATCTTACCAAAACCTGAAAGCTGGCGGGCTTTAATGGCGGTATGGAGAGGGCTTGTCATACCACATAAGAAACGGGTTACTGCCGCTGCAGATGGTGAAGAAGGACAAGCGGCAAGAAATGGGTCGCACCATGCCTTCAGCATGTTCTCGGAGACATCGGCCAATTGGTTATCTGCTGGCAGTGTTGCCACACTACCTCGGCACACTGAACAATGGCCACATTGCTGCGGGGCTTGGTGATCAGCAAAGTAGCTTGCCAGTTCATGGCTTAGGCATTGCTCGCTTTCGAAGAAGGCCAGCATGTTGTCTAGTCGGGTGATTTCACTTTGTTCCTTCGCTTTGAACAGCTGATAAAGTCGGGCGGCCTCTTGTTGGATATCAAAGTTCGGGTTAATCACTCGATACACATCGGTCATTTGTTTGCTTTCTAGGGCAACCCAGCCTTTTTCGCTGAAATAGTCGATTGCAGCAACCACACGCTTCCGTTCTGCTTGGGTAGTCTGCCACAACGCATCAAAATCAACGGTATGCCAGGTTCTGGCTTTCGGTGAGCAGGCAAAGATGTTGCTGACGAACTGTTGTCGTTCACCTTGGAACTGGTTGATAATAAATTGCTGATCAACCAGTAGTTTGAAGCGATAATCTGCAAAGTAAGTATATTGAGGCTCAATAATATGGGCCATTTCTAAATACACTAGCAAGGTCTTCAAAGGTAACATACGGATATTACTTTCCTTAGATAGCCGCAACTGTACCACTTCCCACTGAGGTGCATTTTGTTGGATTAACCTAAGTACCGTTTCTATCGCTGACTGATCCGGTGTGTCGCCGTAAACGAAATTTTCCAGTACATTTAGGCCCGATTTGCTGCCTAGCAAAATACAATCGGAGTGCTGTCCATCACGCCCTGCACGGCCAATTTCTTGGCTGTAGTTTTCGATTGATTTAGGCAGGTCAAAATGGATAACCCTGCGGATATCCGACTTATCAATCCCCATACCGAAAGCGATAGTGGCAATAATGCATTGGTGCTTGCCAGCCATAAAGTCATTTTGTATTTGCTGGCGGCGCTCGCTATCCATGCCAGCGTGATAGGCCTGTGCCATTACCCCTTGCTGTTGTAGGTAATCGGCAAGATCCTCAGCAGTTTTTTGCAAAGTCACATACACAATCGTCGGCAGTGACGGATCACTGTTGAGGGTATGGAATAACGTTGATTGTTTCTCGGCGTCTGGTGTCGGAGCAATGGTTAAATCGAGATTCGGCCTATAGAAACCAGTAACAACGATATTGTCTTCACCAATACCAAATTTTTGACCCATATCTTCGATAACCGCAGGGGTTGCTGTCGCTGTCAGTAATAGAACCTGTGGGATATTCAGCATCTGGCGGTATTGCGGAAGCTTGAGGTAATCCGGACGGAAGTTATGCCCCCACTCGGAAATACAGTGGGCTTCGTCAACAACCAACAAAGAGATTGGCACTTGGGAGATAAACTGGCGGAAGCGCTCATTGTTTAATCGCTCGACTGAAATCATCAAGATTTTAATATTGCCGGAACGTACCCCTTGCATTACCTGCTGGCTCTCTTCCCATGTCTGGCTTGAATCGATAGAGGCTGCGGGTATCCCTTTACTGTGGAGAAAACTGATTTGGTCTTTCATTAGTGCCAATAGAGGCGAGATAACCAGTGTCAGATGGGGGAGTTGCAAAGCAGGGAGTTGGTAACACAGCGATTTGCCTGAACCGGTTGGAAAAATAGCGGCAGCAGAGTGGCCTTCAACGACTTTGCTGATCACCTCATCCTGACCTGGGCGCAGGTTATCAAAGCCAAAATATTGTTTAAGGTTATCGAGATACATGGGCACTACTAAAAAAGGGGGCAATTCACTGATCATACCTAAGTATGGAGGAATTGCCCATGTAGTCGGCCCGATTACTACCTAGCTCTTATTGCACTACTCACATTGGCTAAAAGTTGCACCAAACTGTGAAGTAGCGCTAATGACGTTTAAACCGATCCGCGAGCAGGTAGAAATCATCAACACGGCGTTTGAGTTCAGCGCTACTTTGCTCAACTTGGTTGACGCCTTCAAGGTTTTGCTGCGAAGTATCAGCCAGGGCATGTATGTGTTCGCTGGTTTGCTGGGCGTGGGCTTCTTGGCTTTGCGCTGATGAAGATACCTGGTCGACGAGCTCGTTAATCGCCTGCATATTCTGCTCAACAGCCCCAAGCGCTTCCGCACCTTGGGCTGCTTGCTCGACACATGCCAAGGTATCGTCGTGATTATTCTTTATCAGTACCTGCCAGTTTTCGATGGTAGCCAGCATATTGCCGATACTTGTTTGGATTTGCTCGGTTGCAGTTTGCGTCCTGGAGGACAGGGCACGGACTTCATCAGCAACGACGGCAAAACCCCGGCCATGCTCTCCAGCCCTTGCCGCTTCAATGGCAGCATTGAGTGCCAGCAAGTTGGTTTGGTCGGCAATTCCACTGATTTCAGACATAACAGCACTTACTGTTTCCGCCTCCGTACTGAGTTTGTCAGTCGCATTGGTCGCTTGTCGGGCTTGGGTTGATAAAGCGTTCAAACTTGACTGGGTCGCATCTAATTGGGTACGGGTAACGGAGCACTGGCCCCTAGTGAGATCCAATAGTTGGTGACTCTCGCCAGCATGGAGTGAAATGTTTCGGGCTGAGTCTGAGATGTTATCAATAGCCGTGGCCATGTACTGGATATTCTTATTTTGATCGCATATGGCGCTATTTACTTTATGGGTTGTCGCGTTTAAATCATCTGCTAAATCATGTAACGGAGCAGCTGAATCGGTCATTCTCCCGAGCACTGTTCGCATGCCTGCAGATGCCATTTTCAAGTGGTAATCGACCACTGAATAGCTATCACTACCAGAAAAAACAGCTCGGCTGAGGCTGTCATACTGAGACTTTAATTGCTCGATTTTAGATGGGGTACCGAATAACTCCTGACGGAACAAGGTGCACAAGACGAGTGCTGGTGTAAGGCCAAGCAAGGCATTAATGCTCGGCCCCTCAGACAGTAAAGTCGCTAAAGAAGGGATGGTACAGGCAGTAATGAGCAGGCCGTATTTTAAAGATGAAGGCAGTTTGAATGAGATGGACTTACCACCGCGCTCAGCTTTGATCAACGCCTTGTAGGCGGATTCAGCTGTTTTGACCAACTGCGCTTCAGGTTTAACCCGGACTGATTGATATCCAACGACCTTGCCGTGTTCATAAATCGGGGTGACATAAGCATCGACCCAGTAGTAGCCACCGGATTTGGTGCGGTTTTTGACGATACCCCGCCAAGGCTTGCCAGCTTGGATCTGTTGCCATAGATCAGCAAAAGCGACCTTTGGCATATCTGGGTGGCGGATAATGTTGTGGTTTTGTCCCAGCAATTCTTGTTCAGAATACCCGGCAACACGGCAGAAAGCGGCATTGCTATAGGTGATAACCCCATTAAGGTCCGTCGTTGAGACTAATTGCTCACCTTGTGCGAATGTCACTTCCTGATTGTGGTTTGGCTGGTGGGTAGCGTTGACTGTTGGTGTTGAGCGCGTCACTAGATAACCCTTTGTATGTATATTGTTGTTTTTTGGGCAATGAGAGCATACCAATGTAGCAAATGGAAATGATTTGTCTTTTTTTGATTTGAAATGTTAACTCGGGCGTATTGTGCTGTTAATTTGTAATCAAATTAGACGTTTGCCAAATTTTTGACGCACTTTGTTTATGGGTCACCAGCGGTACAAGTAACACTTCATATAACTTATTGTAATGAACCAGGTTGAATATTTACTGTTGCAGGAAAATGACCGATTGTGAGAGTGGTAAAGTGGCCCTTCAAAAAATATCCCTTTGATTTAAATAGCTAATCTGCTGCCTGCATTCTTCAGTTTTGCTTCTTGTTTCAGTTTGAACCGGCAGCGGCATGCTGTTGAGAACCATTAGGGAATACAATAATTTGGAGTACGTTATGCCATGGATTCATCATCTTAGCTTTCGCTGGAAGTTTCTTATTCCCGTCATCTTTTCCGTTACCATGTTCACGATATGTTTAAGCATTGTGATCAGCGTTTCAAACGATCAAAATCGTATGAATGCATTCCAAGATCAGCAGATACAGCCTGTACTGTCGCAGATGGATCAAGGATACAGAGACCTTTACGAAGTGATTACTGCATCACAAGGGATAGTTCTGGCTTCTGGGGATGCTGAGTTACTCGCTTATAACAAAGCGCTTTTTGCCGAAAATGAGCCCCCGGCTTTAAAGCGGTTGCTGTCTGCACAAACACTGGTCGCAGACGGTTACATCGATGGGGCCAACCAACAACTCCTCAATGTTATCCGTTCAAAGTACTATCAGTGGATAACCCACTATCAGTATATCTATGACAACCCTCAAATGGCCGAAAGCTATTACCTCGACAACCGTGACGTGATGAATAATAGCTTTACTGCTTTGATCGACCCGTTTTTGCTGCTGCGAAAAACGATTGAAGAAAAAGATAAATACGTAAAGCAGGAACTGAACGAAAAAGTAGAGTCGGTAACGGCGTTACTCAAGGTCGGCGGTGGAATAACAGTGCTTGTCTCTCTTTTCGGTACTTGGCTGCTTTCAAATATTATTATCTCGCCGCTAAAACGGTTATCTGTTGCGATGCATGATATAGCTTCGGGGGATGGGGATTTAACTCAACGCGTGAAAGTCGACAGTCAAGATGAGGCGGGG
>NZ_JACSOF010000090.1:0-27019 GCF_014349205.1 Photobacterium sp. BZF1 | reverse complement strand
ACAAAGAACTGTGCTCTAACTTTTGTTGGCACAATTTAGCCAAGCCAATTATCTTAACTGAGAAAAATGCTCCACGAGTAGATGCTTACCATACCTAGGAGCAACTGAATCTTCTGCCATCATAGTCAAAAAGAACTCTGCTGGGCCTCCCCACCTTTCTGGAAGCCACTTTGCACCTATCAAGGTAAACCTGCGAAGCCAGTCGGGCAAATATGTTATTTGTGGCATCTTTTCTTGAGCGTGGAATGCCCGTTCGGCAATTTGCCTAGCAGATAGAACTTCCGGTCCACCAACTTCAAGTAGCTGCTCTACTCTATCGACAGCCTCCAAACAAAACTTAGCCAAATCTTCACCATGAATAGGATTAACCTTCACCTCACCTCGAGCGAAAAGATAGACACGCCCTTGCTCAGCCATTCTGTAAACCTCTTCAATATCAGAGAAAAATCCATTAGGCCTAATCACACATGGTGTCAGCTTTTCGGAGCTTAATAATCGCTTGGCAAAACGTTCTTTTGCCCTCAAAAGCCTCACACTTGAATACTTATCTGCCTTGAAAGCTGACACATAGATAAATTTTTCTACTCCAGCACGTTCAGCTTCCAGTAACAAGTTGAGGTTGGCTTGGTAATCCACATCCATATATCCCAAACCATCTTGTTGCTTGGTAATCCCAAGGCATGAGATCACCACATCTATTCCATCACAACAGCCCTTTATTGCTATGGGGCTCGTGACTTCAGCTATAACAATTTGGCCTTCATCCACGCCTTGAGCAAGCAGCTTAGTCTTGCTCCTTGCCAAAGCTGTAAATTCGCGATTGGCGTGCTGTAGTTGTTTCACCAAGTGCAAACCCAAATACCCTGTAGAACCCGCTACGAGAATACGCTGTTGTCGAGCAACCATATTCACCTCCACGTTGTTATTGGTTTGAATAGCCATCTTCCCTAGTTGGTCGATATGGCTCCTCTCGCAATATATGGCTGATTAATAGCTTCAAATAAAACAAAGGTAGAAACCACTCCATCCCCTGCGGGGCCTGCCAACAATACGTTACGAGCAAGATAGTTAGCGAATATAGGGTTAACGCAACCGGTCGTTGCAGATAGAGTGAAACTTTAAGAATAATTACACTGGCCAACATCATGTAGGCCCCTGTTACAACAATCCACATCAAATCAAAATCGAGAAACGCCCAACTAAACAGTGAAAGCTGCAAAAAGTGCACACTGATAAAACCCATATGTTGGTTGAAGCCTTGTCCTTCTCGGTGGAACCAACGTTTTGCACTGGATGTGGCATTAGTGATAATTCCTCCGACGATATCAACAGCAAGGAGAGCTGCAACCAAGTACTGCACCCAATCCCAACCGAGTTGCCAATAGTAGACACACGCCAATAGAATCAAGCAAGCGGCAAATGGCACATAAAGTTGCAAATTCTTTTCAGCCTTGGTTGCACCTGGCCCTATCAACTTATCAATTCCGCCAAAGAAGCCCTTCCTTCCATCAGGTACATTCCAATCAATTTTCATATCAAAACCTTTTTTAGACCAGTTGGTCTTTTTAAATTAATACGATCTTTCGGCAAGGTAAAGATCTTTTTTGTCCAAGTGGTCTAAATAAAGTTTATCTGTTAACATTGAGTCCATCATTCATACCGGATCAAGCTAACGCATAGCTAGGGAATAGAAGTAAGACATGCCAAAAATCGTTGACCATGACAAAAGACGTGAAGATATCTCCCTCAAAGCTGCCGCTATTTTCCTCGAAGTTGGATATAAAAACATTGGAATGCGCCAGCTGTGTGAGCAACTCGGAATGAGCAAGAGTGCGGTTTACTATTACTACAAAAGTAAAGATGAGCTGTTTCGTGCAGCAACTGAGGCTATCGTCAACTTTGACGCTGAAGTGCTTGCACAGAGGCCTAACTCTCAAAATGCCACACCACAGCAACGAGTGGAAAACTTCTTATTAATTTTCCAGCAAATGGCACCTCGCTATTTTCAGGAGATGCAGCTCGTCGCTGATTATATAGAAGTGATTGGTAAAAAGAACATCGCTAATGATCCCAGCATGCTTCTCGCGAACCAGAAGTATATTAGCTTGCTGTCAAACTATGTATCGGCTGAGCATAGCACCCCTCTTTATACCCTTATATTAGGATTACTTAACCATCAGATCATGATAGGAAAGCCACTTACAGAAGAATATATTTCAGCAATGATCATAAATTACCTCCATTAGTGGCATACCTCACTCACAGCGCCACATCTTGCCACTGCCCCCCAAGCAGGACTCTCTGCTGTCGGTAGCCGGCTTGCAAAAGCATTTCACGGCAGCGTTGGTGGTGGACGCCCAAATGGTGTGGTGCGTGGGCATCGGCATTAATTTGAATGGGGATATTTCTCGCTTTTGCTTGTTTGAGCAACCAAGGGGAAGGATAGACATCATCGGTTGCGCCGCGCAGCATACCACCGTAATTCACTTCCAAAATAACACCAGATTTAGCAACGTCATCCAAGGTTGATATCGCCACCTCCCTATACCAATGGGAGTCTTCGTCAAAAAACTGCAGTGCCTTATTATGCTTTTTGACCAAATCGTAATGACCAAGAATATCAAAGCCCCCTTCCCCGCATAGTTGGCCGACTCTGTGGAAATAGGTTTCAATCATATCTCGGGTACTGCCCTGATAAACCTCATTCAACAAGGTCTTGAACTCATCATGGGGACCATCGACACTTAGCATCGGATAACGCTCATCAGGGGCTGCCAGTGTATGAACCGAACCTATTTTGTAATCTAGGCCCAGCGCATCCCACTTGGTATCACTAGGTGAGAGAAGGCCGCGAATATAATCAACCTCCAGCCCTAAATAGACCTCGATATCAGCATCCGCTTTTAGAGCCGTGATCTCTTTGACATATGCGTCGAGGTTTTCCAGCTGCATACAGAAATCGTTATCAAAAGGCAGGGGAGCATGGGAACTAAAGCCGATAGCCTTGAAGTTGAGTTGCTTGGCCTGTTCAACCATATCAAGTGGTGAGCCCTTACCATCACAGTAATGACAATGAGTATGAAAGTTGGTAAGCAACATCGTGAGCCTCCATGGCTACAAAACACTATGAACTTGTATATTATCGACTTCGCCAGATAAATACACACAAATAAAGCGGTTAATATTCTTGTCTATGCAATTGCCAATCGACGTTGCATAGCTGTTCGATAAACCACTCCAGGGCTTTGCCGGTCTTCCCTTTATGCCAGGCAATATATACATCCTGATCCGGCCTTGGAATTTCGCACAGCTTTGCCACTAATTCACCAGTATCCAGATAGGGCCTTGCCATGTGCTCTGGGAGAAAACCCACACCCAAGCCGTTTATTTGTGCCCGCAACTTGGAAGCCATCGAGTTTACTCTAATCACTTGCTTGCTATTAAACTGACCGCTGTCGCGAACAGGAAGCAGCTGGGAAGTATCTGATACGACAACAGCAGGGTATTGGGCAATCCTATCTGCTTCCAATACACCTTCAACACGTGCCAATGGATGATGTGGCGCAACGGCGAATACAAATGACAAACTGCCGATTTGATGTGTTTGAAAAAGGCCTTTGGGCAACTCCCCTGTAGCGCCAATCACAATGTCAGCCCGCCCGCTATGAAGTGCATCCCAGCCACCACCGAGCACTTCCACGCCAAGGGAAACATCTACGTTATGATCTAATTGGGTAAACTCTCCGACCAACTCATAGAGGACAGATTCAGATATTACAGTATCCCTTGCGATTCGAATTTCGCTCTCCCAGCCGGACTCCAATTGCTGGACAGAGTCCACCAACCTGTTGGTAGCAAGTAGGATTTCCCGCCCATGTTCCAGAACAAGCTGGCCGGCCGGTGTCAATTTGGCCCGCTGTTTAGTCCTATCAAACAATGCTACGCCCATATCCTCTTCCAGCTTCTTGATGGTATAGGTCAGTGCCGAGGGGACTTTGAACAGAGACTCTGCGGCAGCAGCAAAACTGCCCTTCTTATCTATCGCATCCAACGCCCTGAGAGCATCAATAGTGATTGCCTGTTGCATTGCTGCACCCTTTATTCAAAATTTTTGAAGTTAAGATTCAAATCATTCCGATTTTCCTTTCAATCTAGCACGCCTAAAATTTGATTCAACATTGACTGACAAGCTATTGGCTTGCTTAGTCCAGAATTGAATTTATTTGAATACAGTAGGTGGAGGAAAGGAAATGATCACAGTACGTAAGGCGCAAGATCGTGGACAAGCCAACTTCGGCTGGCTCGACAGTCACCATACCTTCTCTTTCGGCAGTTACTACGATCCACGGCATATGGGCTTCTCTGCCCTAAGGGTTATCAATGATGATGTCGTCAAACCCGGCGCAGGATTCGATACCCATGGCCATAAAGACATGGAAATCATCAGCTATGTGTTGGAAGGCAGTATTGAGCACAAAGATAGCGAGGGGAATATCCAAACGCTCCCTGCCGGTGAGTTCCAACTGATGTCGGCAGGCCGAGGGATTTACCATAGCGAATATAATGCCTCAGCACGCCATGACCTGCGATTCCTGCAAATCTGGATCCAGCCAAATGTATTTGGCAATAAGCCTGGCTACCAGCAGAAAGATTTTGGTAAACAGAATGGCTTAACACCCATTGCAACTCCCAATGGCGAAAAAGGGACACTGCAAATAAAACAAGATGCATCCCTATACCAATTAATTCTACAACCTGGGCAGCAAATTGATTTTGAAGTAACAAATGGCAGGAATATCTATCTTCACCAAGTCAGCGGGAAACTGACAGTCGGAAATACTGAGCTTGAAGCAGGAGACGGTGCGAAGGTTGAACAACAAACCAAGGTATCAATGGCAAATGACAAGCAAGAGCCTGTCACGGCACTTTTGTTTGACTTGCCTTAGAATGCTGAGGTAAATGGGGAAGGTAAGTCAAAGCACCGAAAAAAAGCCTATGTTCTAGCTGAACATAGGCTCTAATAAACCTGTCAAAGTTAATCCGCTAAGCTATGCGCACTCAGTCTCAAAAGCTTTGAGTACTTGCCTATCGTTTTCGACCCGTTTGATCCAGCCATCAGCTTCCATGCGGTTTAGCAATGGGATCATATATTTTCGGGATAAACCGGTACGTTCCCTGGCTTCAGAAATGGCAAACCTCTCCCCTTCAGAATATCCCTGCAGCAAGTCGTGCACCAACTCCTCATAAAGAGAGGCAAGGTAGTAAATCTTGCCTTCCATCGGTACTGCAAAGCCCAACCTGACGAGGTTCCTCAGCTCCTTCTGAGCCCCAGGGATTTTCTCTTTATCCGCTTCATAGCCTTGTTTACCGGCTTGTTCCATATGTTCGAGGATCTTCTTCGCTGTCTGAGAAAGCTGCGCCTCATTTTGACCGCAGCCAAGAGAATAGTGTTCGTTGCTCTTGCGCAGCTTGCCTTCAGCGACCAATAAATCGAGAACAGCAGTAAGAGGAGATGCTTCCATTTGCACTTTGCCGCTCAGTTCAATAGCCGATAAATCAATTTGGCCCTGCTTCAAAACTGCCTCCACCTGCTGGTAGGTTTGGTTGAAGCATTCTTCGGTAAACAGCCACTCGCCACACACCTTATACCCTGATTCATCAAGAGCTTGCTCCCCACGCTTGGCAAAGCCATAGAGAGACATATTGATAGTGACATAGTCTTCCCACGCAGGACGCTCCGGCATCGCCATCAGAAGATCATAGAGTTTATTGCGATAACTTTTGGCTACCGCTCCCGACCACACGATTGCCCCACAATTGAGAATTCGACTACCACCATGCTGGATCAACAAGGCACGTTGATTCCAAAAGCAACTCGCAGGCTCTTTCAGGCGCAATCTGGCAAGGTTAGTACCTTTGAAAACAAATATTTTGGCAAGGGTATTGAACGTACCAAAGGCCACTTCCACTTCACTGTTATTTCGGCACTTATTTTCGAACAATTGGCTATCAAGACGGACAATCAGCTCATCGGTGACAAAAGACGCCCCTTTACGGCAGGTAAGGCAAAATCCGCGCTCAACCTCTTTCTTCTTGATCCCCTTCAAGCCTATTGCCACACGGGAAACCGGTTTGGCCAACTCGATATTCTGATGATAAGACTGCAGACTTTTCACCTGCACCTCACGTCCGCTAGGCTGCATGTATAGTTTTTGGCCGACAGCAAATTCGCCACCACATAGGCTCCCTGTCACCGTGGTACCGACGCCATTTACTGTAAACACACGGTCAATATATAAGTGGCCATGACGTTCGTTGTCTTCCCTTTCGTCATCTACGCTGCCATCAAGCTTATTGCAGATATGCTGTCGCAGGCCATCAATCCCTTCACCCTCATGGGCTGATACCGTTACCGAGTCTGGAATAAAACCAGCGATATCGAGAAATTGTTCAAGTGCTTCCTCTTCAACCAGAGCCAGCATCTCATCATCAACCAAATCAGATTTGCTGATCACCAAGGTAACATTCTCAATGCCCATCGAGGCAATGACCTTGAGGTGATCGGTCGACATCTGCATCCAGCCTTCATCGGCCGCCACCACAAACAACACCATATCGAGGCTCCATACCCCGGCAACCATGTTGCGGATGAAGCGCTCGTGTCCGGGTACGTCGATCACCCCTACTGGCTCACCGTTCTGGTGCTTGAAATAGGCGAAACCCAAATCAATCGTCATCCCCCGCTTTTTCTCTTGCGGTAAATGGGCAGTGTCTATCCCGGTCAATGCTTTGATCAACGCCGATTTACCGTGATCGACATGGCCAGCTGTGCCAACAACATAACTCATTGCAACACCTCCGACAGTTGGCTCCGCAAGTATGGAATTTCAGAGGCTTCTATTGTTGCCATATTGAGATGAACCTTGTCGCGCTTGATCACCCCGATCACCGGAAGTGGCCATTGCCTCATCACGGCCAGTAACTTTTCTGGGGAACGCTGGAAAGCGGGCTGGCTAGGGTTGATCTGAACTGACCATGAGGGATCATCCTGATCAGGCAGCGATCCTCCCCCGACCGTCATTTCTGACTGGACAACGGTCAGCAAACCGTTGAAGCCTGACACAAGTTCCTTGGCTCTTTGCTCAAGCAGTGTGAGCTCTGCAGTGCTTTTACTTTCAGCAACCCCTTTACCTTCTACTTGTTGGTTTAGCTTTCTCACTACCAGTTCTTCAAGCAGGGAGTAAACAATCCGGCTGGGGCGAAATGCCCTCATCATCGGGTTTTTCTCAAGCTGCTTTATGAGGGCATCTTTACCTGAGATCATACCTGCCTGAGGCCCACCAAGTATTTTATCCCCAGAATAACATACCAAGTCAGCCCCTGAGTCGATGTAACTGGCCACAGTTGGTTCATCGGGCATCTGCTCGGTCGTTGTACCGGAACCTTGGTCAACGGCCAGAATGACATGTTCTGGCAGGGCCTTTGCCAGCTCTTTGATATCAGGAGATTCTGTAAAGCCCCGGATCTTGAAATTTGAGGTATGGACAATCAAAACCAAGGCCGTCTCATCAGTGATAGCATCGAGATAGTCTTGTGTAGTCGTAATATTGGTTGTCCCCACTTCCACCAGCTTTGCACCTGACAAAGCCAGAATATCTGGAATTCTAAAGCCGCCGCCTATTTGGATTTGCTCGCCACGAGACACGATCACTTCCTTACCTTTGGCTAGCTCGTGTAGCAGCAAGTAGATTGAGGACGCATTGTTATTTACAACTAGTGTGTTTTCGCCCTTAACAAGGTATTGCATCAGTTGCTGGAGGAGCCCCTTACGCTTGCCCCGCTTACCCGTGCTCAAATCGATTTCAAGGTTGCTGTAATGGGTGTTTACCTCTGTAACCTGCTGCCAAAGCTCTGCATTAATCGGCGAACGGCCCAAGTTGGTATGAACAATAACCCCTGTACCATTGATTACCCGCTGCAACCGCTGCTGGTTCATCAACCAACAGGCCTGCTCTATGTTGTGGTATAACTGCTCGAGCGAGAAAGGATGCTTGTCTGGATCTTGCAAGTGCTGCTTCTTATAACGAGCAACTTGCTCACGAACCGCGTCAGCCACCATAGGACGGCTCAAACGCTCAATGAAAGGTGCCAGAAAAGCTTGCTGGAGGATTTTTTCAATTTGTGGAATTGACGATAAGGTGCTTATTGCCATGATAAAGCCCCATAAGTTTTAAAATTAAACCGTCAGAACCAATATTCTAACAGCTATGAATTAAGTAGGGCTTTGAAAAAATCTGGGACAATAATAAATGGAGACTTGATATAGAATCAGTGGTATTAAAATGCCGCCGTCATTTTTCACCCCTGAATAAAACAAACGAAAAACCGATGTTTTATAATTTCCGAATATTTAGAAATGAGTTGGCGGAAGGAGCAGGAATCGAACCTGCCAAAGCCTATTCAGCTCACGTCGGTTTTGAAGACCGGGAGGGCCACCAGACCCCATCCACTTCCGCGTTTCGATGAGGCAAATATAACTATAATAATCATCAAGTTAAAGACCTTGTTCATCGATATGTGAGCTTACAGGCAAAGTGTAAACATTATGCAACTGAATGTACCTATATGTGCATCAGTTCACGTTATTTCAATTAAACAGTATTTCCGTTATTGTGCTTTTATCAGTTTTAAATACAGAAAAATCACAGCAAATTAACATTACCCTTAATTTATCTTATCTGACGTATTAGCTTTCTTTGAATATTTAAATTTCTGATAAAATAACCAACAAGATCAAATTTGTGCATTGGAATTAAAACTATAATACGACGGGATATTAAAACTATAATGGACAAGAACGTGAGATACGACAGATTAGAAATTATCAGCAACAACTTAAGCCTTGCGACCTTATCAACCCACGTCACTATCACACATCGTGATCATATTCTGGATGTACTGACATTAGCTCGTGACAAAATCCATCTTGGGGCGCGACTTGTCTCCCACCCTTTGGCGGGTAGCGTTAAACCACACGAAACACCTTACCGAAGCATTGTATTGCTCAATCAGCAAGAGGGGCTCGACATGGATTCGCTCAACACCATTGAGCAAGCCATCGAGCGCTACCAAATCCTGTGTCAGCCCAACCCGAATCATATGACATTAACTGCCGCAGACATTCATCGCCTGTTCCCCGACAAGCAAAATCGCGACTTCCAATTCATCGATCTGCAGCTGATCAAATCAAGCTTAAGTGCAATGGGTATTCGGTTTGCTGATTACCAAGCTGCTGTCGTTTAACCCCCGTACATACAATGAGGCTGACGTATGAGCCAGCCTCTTAAGCCTCTTTCACCTATTCACTAGCTTCATGTGCTTACCCTGCATCTTGGGCTGTGTAATAGCATCATTCTGACTTTCAAATGACATAACTCTAACTTTAACTCCTTAGAAAGAAAGTAAAATAAATATAGGTATCAAAAATAACTAAGGGATGTCATGTCGAATTTACAGACTCAAGATTCGATGTATAGTCATCGTTGGCAGCCAGAGAATGTGGGGCGGGTAACCATCGTTTGCTCAGAGCATCAGTTGAACTGGTTACATGACACAGAAATCGCCGGAGTGGAAGTTATCATCACGACCGCTGCTAATTGCTCAAAGTACAATTTAAAGCGGATCCCTTCGATCTTGTTTCATGAACATGGATTGATTACTTGCGGCATCAAACTGTCGACGGCAATTCAGGATTTGGAAAAAATGCTGTTGCGAAAATCGAAGTACCAGAGAAGTAACGATCACTAATACGGTGTGGTGGACGTTTTTGCTATAGCATATCCACCGCATTGGTTAAATGCGGCAAAGGCCTGCAACTCTTGATCGAGTGCCTCAATGAAAGCCTCTTTCGCTTTCAGTGAGCTCTCCAGGAACAAGTGGATCACATCAAGCCTCGACGTCTTCTTATCCACTTTACAGTCGGCCCTGGCAACCAACCTACCATCCCACAAAATCGGCAGGCAGAAATAGCCAAACTTGCGCTTTGCTGCTGGGACATAACATTCCAATTGATAGTCGAAGTTGAAGATCGAGCTTGCGCGGCCTCTTTGGATCAGCAAATTATCAAACGGAGAAAGGATCTTTGCCGTTTTACGTGAAAGCCGCTGGTCAAGCAGAGCCAGTGACTCTTGAAGAACGTAATACTCGAGGTTGCTAACTTTAACCTTTTCAATTTCTCCGTTTTCCTGCAGCTCCAATAGAGCAATAGCAACCTGCGCTTTAACTCCTTTAAGTAAATAGGTGATTTCCTGCAAAGTACCAATGGCATGGGCCTTTAGAAAGCTGACAACAAGGTAACGGGCATGCTCCTGCTCAGTCGGGACTCGGGTATCAATATGCGCAGGCAAAACCCGCTCGGTGAGATCATAAACTTTATGGAATTGACGACGCTCTGTGATCATTAAATCACCCTGCATATAGAGCATTTCTAATGCCTGCTTGGTGGGTTTGCTCTCCCAACCCGTTCTTTTGGCAAGTTTTGACTCGAAATCTTTGGCCATTAACGGCCCGTCCAATTCAATGCGCTTTAACACATTGGCCATTAGTTTAGGGTCTTTTTTAAACCAGTGGTTTTGTTCTCCAGATCTAATCGCAAGCTTTCGGGGTAAACTGAATCGGTAATCTTCCATTACCAGATAAGATGCTGCATGTGACCAATACTCGAAGGCCTGCTTATCGCTAACCAGCTGCTCTAAGTGTGTCAATTGGTAGTCAGGATTTCGGCTCCAAAGCGTGTGGTGATGGGCGCGCTGCACAACAGAAATCGTATCTATCTGCACATACCCAATCCGGTTAAATGCCGACAAAGTCTTGGCATAAGCGCTACCTTTCTGTGATTTGGCAGGAAGGCCTTGGGAGAGCAAAACCAGTTTCCGAGCTTCAGGAATAGATAGAGAGTTCATAAGATACAGTGGTTCTCCTTCCTTTGAGTATCTTGTAATTGTCACCTTTGCTGTTGTGCTTGTCCAATATGACCGGTTGCAATCTCGGCCCGCAATGCAGCTTTGTCCTTATCGCCGCATTATAACTTTAAATTATCAAATAAATAATTTTTGATAATTTCAGTTGATAGTGGTTTATCCATATACTCTCCTCATCGAAACAAATCACGCAGAAAACACGTAGCAACTCATCAGAGTCTGGAGCAAATTATGAAAATGAATCACGTAGGTATTATGGTCGGCGACATGGATAAAGCCGTTGAGTTTTATACTAACGCGCTTGGCCTGAAAGTTGTCATGGGCAACACCAAAGTGATCGAAGAACGTGAAACCGCTATCGGCAGAATGTGTATCGCTGTTTTCGGCGAAGGCTTCAAAGGCTTCAACATTGCCCACCTGGTAACTACCGACGGCATTGGTGTTGAACTTTTTGAAATGAAAGAGCGCCAAGAGCGTCACGAAGTTGATTTCTCTCGCATCGGTATTTTCCACTTCTGTCTTCAGACCGATGACTTCGCGGCAACCATTGAAAAAGTAGAGCAGTTCGGCGGTAAGGTTCGTATGGATATCATGCGCTACCACCCAGAAGATGACAACAAGCCAGCCAAAATGGTTTACCTGGAAGACCCGTTCGGCAACTTGTTCGAGCTATACTCTCACACTTACGAAGAAACTTACGCTTCTGAGTACGAGTAACACACAACCAAATAAAAGGATTGGCAGCAATGCCAATCCTTTTTCTTTATCACACCCATTAATCGGTTATAAATGAGTATCTAAAAAAGCAACCATTCGCTCTATAATTGGTGACCGCGCTAAATCCGCCCCTAATGTCATTGCCCCAGCGGGATAAAAATGACCAAAACCAGGAACCCAAGCCAAATCGACATCTATACCAAGTTCTTCGTAGCTAGGTAATACGTATCGTACACTGTTAACAAGAGGCTCCAAGTCATACTGGCCCATTTGCAGCAATGCCGGAGGCGTTGTGTCTCGCTCTTTTGCTGCCGCTTCAACATCGAATCCCAACGACCTACCAGAATTCGCTAACACAGCTTTGACGGGCGCATTCATCCCATAAGCCACATTGAAGCTCGTCATTGCCCCAGCTGAAAAACCACCGACAGCGATGCGCTCTGGATCAATACTGTACTTATCGGCATTGGCCTGCAAATACTCCACTGCACGATAAAGATCTTCTGCCGCTGAAATAATGGTATTGCGAACAATCGGGCTACCATCCGGTAGAGGTTCTAATCCCTTACCCTGCCGAAGCATGTTGTGGCGGTCATGAAGCGCCTTCATGCGCAGCTCATCTTCTACCAGCAACTCATCGCTATAGCCAATATTCGAAGGCACCGGCTCCTCCAACGACAACCGATAGTCGATAGCCACACAGGTATAACCTTCTTCGGCAAACAACTTACAGTAGTCACGCATGGTTGTCGTTTGTGCCCCCTCGACCGAATACACATCATTACGCCCACCGCGAATAAAGTTACCACCAAAGGTCATTACAACAACTGGATTTTGCTCTGCTTTAGGTTCAGCGGGTTTAACAACATCCATCAGCAAATCACGCTGAGTGGTGTTGCCATCAACCGTTACCAACCCTTTACCATAAGGAATATCAAATTCAGCTATGAAATGCTCACCGACTAATTCAGCCGAAACCGCAGTGGATAGCAAAAGTGTTGATAAAACAAGGGAAGTCAGGGGCTTTGTCATCTTTCCATCCTCTTTGATTGAATGGTTATATTTTCTCAAACAAGCAAATCCAAACAATCCGATATGAAAAATACCAGCTATCGAAAATTTTGATACTGCTTTATAGTTATTCTGTTACCGTTTTGGATAGGGACAAATAATGCACAACGCTTTTGAACAATTAGCCGCATTAGATCTAAAAATGCTCCGCATGTTATTGGTGCTGATAGAAACCAAAAACCTATCACGTACCGCAGAGATTCTGGAAATTCAACAAAGCACAGTCAGCTACCAGCTTGGAAAGTTACGTGATTCGTTAGGCGATCCTCTTCTGATCCGTTGCGGACGAAGTTTAGAACCTTCACCGTATGCCATTCAAATTCAACCGGCATTGACAGCGCAATTACAGTCGCTCGAAAACCTACTGTTTGAATCTCAATTCGATCCTCTAAAAGCGACGGGCACTCTACGTATCGCTTGCCATCGCAACGGTGCCCGAAGCTTCATTCACGCCTTGATATCACGAATGAACAAAACACTGCCCCAAGTAAGGTTGGATATTGTAGATTGGAATGAACGGGTACCTGAAATGCTACGTGAAGCTAGGCTTGATTTCGCCATAGGCTTTGCACCCGATAATTTATCTCAGGTAACCGCCTTACCGTTAGGCAAAGTCAACTACCAAGTTGTCATGGCCAACACCCACCCTTTGGCTTGTACACCACTCACCGAAAGCCAACTCTTTGACTACCCACATATTGTGGTAAATACCCATGAAGCCGTAGAGAGATGGTTGAATTATTTAGCTACTAAGCACCATCAGCACCGGAATATTGCCTTTTCATCATCATCGATGGAGTTTGCGGCCATGGCTCTGGCAGGTACCGACCGGCTAATGTTCTCAGCTGAGACGAAAGATCCATTTTTCCAACAATATGATGTAACGACCCATCCTGCCCCGTTTATTCCAGCACAAAGCCTATGCTTACTTTTCCACGAGAGAGCATCATTAGATCCACTTAGAATATATGGAAAATCGCTGATTGAGGAGGCTGTGAGTACAGTCCTCAAGCACGCTGGATAACATACATTTTGATTAATGATTCCTGCTGCAACACCAATTGTTTCTATTGCCAGCCATTAATGGCTGGCTATAGCCTTTAGAAATTAGCTCGCGGTCTTTAGTTGAGGTTGATTAGGTGACTTGTTCACTGACTCACACAACAAAATAAAAGCAATGGCGAATATAGGCAGGTGTCCCAGCAGGTCAGTTGGCCCCGCTACATAGGTGGTGATAGTGAATATCGTCGCCAACAACCCAACGACTAGCCGGTTGGCAAAGCCAAGCATCAACATCACCCCCAGCAAAGACTCACTCAAACCGACAAACCACACAAAATGCAAATGACTGAAAGCTTCCCAACCCAATAGTTGAAAGAAGTTATAGTAAGGATACATTTCAAGGAAGGTTAGCGACAGGCCCGGTAACATGAGTTTATTGTGCACCCCCAAGATCAACAGCTGTAACCCCAGCATAAAACGAAGCAAAACTACGGCGCTCCCCCGTCCCCCTATGAAATTCACAAAGCGACTGAACATCTTCTTGTCAAAGGGGGTGATATAAGGGCCAATCAATATTAACGCCCCCCCAATACCGAACAACTCGGGAATATAGTCAATCACGGCAGAAAAAGGCAGCAATATACTTGAAGTGAGTGCGATCAATAGGATCATAAGCCCGCTGATGGATACAGAAAAAACCATCGTAGTCGCCACAGCGACCTGCAAACAAACACCTATCATCTCGCGCCCTGTATCCAGCTGCAGGTTAGGCGCGATAAATTCGCCAAGCACGACATTGAGGATAAAGAACAACGCCATAATTACCGTTAGAATACGCCAGAAAAAAAAGGAGTCAGTCATAACAGGATTAGCGGTTACCGGGCCAAGTAATCCCTGCCGGGTAATGATACAGGCAAACAGGCAAAACCCAACTACAGCGACCAAAATGGAATAAAAGAGTGGATCAATAGGTAAGCTGACATCTGGGAACTGGGTAGAATTAACAAACCATCTTACATGTGCCCAACTAGGCATTGAAAATAAGGTAAAAAACAACAGGGAAATATATCTCATTCTACTTTCTCCTTGTTGTGGGCAAGCTCCCATACCGATGAAGGTGCTATTCCACTTTCAAGTGATAATAAAAACTGTTCAAGTTGTTTGAGTTGGAAAGGAAATAGGTAAAGCGGCTCTAGCTCTGTATGGTTCAAGCTATTACGAGGCGAACGATTATAATAATCCATTACCTCACCAAGTTCGTTAAATGAGCCGTTATGCATGTATGGCGCCGTCAAACTTATATTCCTAAGTGTGGGGACTTTAAATGCATGGCGTAACTCTTCACCTTCTGTTTTCAAATAAACCAGTTCATCACAACTCCCCTCACCTTCATCGGCGTATTGGCTCAAACAATTGAACTCGTTATTTGGCAGTTGCTCAATAATCGCCAAACGTCCCTCATCATTCAGGCTTCCAGGCGCTGCCGTTGCTGTGAACCCGCCGTTTGAAAACAATGGGCCGCTATGGCAGCGGATACAACGTCCCCGGTCACTGATAAATAGGCTAAGCCCTGCCTCTTCAGCGGGGCTCAAAAGCTGATGAGCCGATTCATAATCTTTTTTGACAACCGCTTCGACATATTTATCAAACCGTGACTCTGCAGGCATCAGCCGGGCTTGGTATGCCGCCAAAGCCTTACCAATTGACGCATAAATCTGGTTGATTTGGTTGCGCTGCCCATCGGTCAACAACTCCCAGTTTTCGACACTGTTTACTGGCGAGGCTTGTCTTGGCAATGAGGCCTTTTCGTTTAGAAAATGATTGAGTTGCTCCGTTACTCCAAATGCCTCTTGGTAGTCATCCTTAAAGTTGTCTAACACGATGTGAACAACTTCAAGCCGACTCAGTGCATGCTCGGTAGGATCTTCGAGCGGAAACAGTGCCTGTGACCATAAGCTATCAGCCCGACCATCCCAAAATTGCCAAGAAAAAGCCGCACTACCCACTACAGTCGGCGTATTACGCTTGCCGTCTAACGGCTTACCTGATGTAAAATAATGTTTAGGTTGATGGCAGTGGGCACAAGAGGTATCGCCTTTTTGGCTTAACTGGGGCGAGAAAAACAGCTTTCTCCCTAACTCTGCAGCCGCATCATTACCGATATAAGCATTACCCGGATCAGTGACTGGCGGTAGATTGGACAAATGCAGTGACTGCAGAATAGTTAGTTCATCTTGGTTCCAATGCTGACGAAAAGCAGGCCCCTCACCGGGGCATCCGATAATCACCATGCATAGCAATAGGTAATTGAAACGCCTAAAGCATAAACTCAAAGATAAATTCATGGGTACGCTCTCTGTCATCCTTACATGAAAAGATCACTTGCCATAAACCCGGCATCTGAAACTTCAAACCATCTATTCGATAGTTTCCAACTTCTCTCTCTTGGTGCCATTGTGGTTGAGTCGGTAACCCATGCCGATGGGCCGGCATCCCTCCTCTCACCTGCTGCGGAAAACAATCTGTCGGGTTTCCAGCAGCATCCGTTATCTGCAAATTCCAACTATGTATCTGATTTATAGGTAGGCCAACATATCCTTCAACGCTCTGCGCCCTCCAACCAAACTCACTCACTACTTCAGTAGACTCTGATGCAGTAGCCGACAGGTTGCAGAAAATAAAAAGAAAGACAACGAGAGGACCAGTAACTGCCCTTACCATAAATATATTTACCTTATATAAATAAATTGTTGTAAGTATTTAACTCATGTATATTTACGAAGATTTCTAATGTTGGATAAATCAATAAAAAACAAATTAAACCGGATAGTTTAAGTAATATTTTTACGAGTAACTCATCATATTTTCAATATATAAAGTTAAAAAATTGCCACTGAGAATGTTCTTACTCTGTTGGCAAAAATTCCTTTATGAAGCGGCGTCACACATTCAATAACTCAATCGCAGATTACATACATAGATGTTCACACAAGTGCACAGTAATTTAGTCAAAAACCACCACCAATAACCATAATCCACAGATGGTTATTTGGCCACATTCAGAAATGAAATCTTTATTACATCTAGGAATATATCCAAGCTACTTCAATATGCAGGTTCAGCGCCTTGAGGTAACTTGGTTATAAGACAAAAAAGCCAGCCGTTTCCGGCTGGCTTGGTCTCATGCAATTGGGTAATTACACAAGGCTCGACTTAGAATACCGTTTGGTCATCTATCTTAGTCTGAAGTGCACCCAGTGACTTCTCAACTAGCTGACGACGCATGTATTTCTCTTCCGCTGGTTGCATATTCGGATCACCCAGAGGATGAGGAATAGCCACTGCAGGGACAATACGGTTCGCACCCACTGTTTTCGAAATTGGAACAACAGTTGCAATGTGAACTACAGGCATCACTTTCTCGATTTCTTTGACCATCGTTGCGCCGCAACGTGTGCAAGTGCCTCAAGTGGAGGTGAAGATGGCGGCTGTCACCCCGGCCTTCTGAAGCTTCATCGCAATTTCTGCACCGTATTCCTTGGCTTTCGCTACCGCAGTACCGTTACCGACTGTGGTATAGAACATGTCATGCAGGCTACCGATAACCCCTTCACGCTCCATGTCGCGTAATACGTCGACAGGCAGCACACGGTTAGGGTTCTGGTTACAGGCAACCGGATCATAACCACCGTGGGCAGTTTCATGGGTCTCTTCGGTCAGTGTTTCCAGCCCTTGAATGCTGTACTCACCGTACTTGGACGCACTGGAAGACTCGATATGATCCGGGTTGCCTTTAGGCACAACACCACCAGAGGTCACCAACGCAAACTTGGCCGTGCTTAGCATCTCAACCGGAGGCTGCGGCTCGACACGGTCAAAGACCGGCATTGGGTATTCCGTTGTAAACTCGCTACCCGCAAGCTTATTGATTAGCAAATCAACCGCACGCTCAGAGCCACGCTTATCAGCGAAGAAGTTTACCCGGATACCGCGAGGCATGTAGCCCGCTTCTTCAGGTGATCCCATCTCGCCTTCAGTATCGATGAAACGGTTGATCATCTTCACCATAGCCGGAATGGCTTTACGCATACTTGCTGCGCTATTGCCAGTTTCCACCATGTAAGCATACTGACGGAATAGCTCGTAGCCAGGGTTTTCGATGTACATGCCAGAAATGGTGGTAATTCCCATTTCATGAGCCACTTTGGCAACGGTACCACAAGCCATACCGTAACGGCCCGCATTGAAGGCAGGACCTGCAACAACAAGATCAGGTTTTAGCTGGGCTAAGATTTCCTGCAGGCTATGGCAGCATAGGCTTTCATTTTCATTGAAGTAAGAGTCACCACAGATAATGGTATGGGTAACTTCTGCACGGTCTTGCAGCATGGTGTTCACCTGCGTGCCGACACCGATAGTTCCTTCAACCACTTCCATTGGAGTGTGGGCCATCTCTTCACCACCTTTTTGGGCGAAGAACTGGTTTAAGTAATATACGACTTTAATTGTCATTAGAGTGTCCTCGCTTAGCTAGCTTTGGTAGTGAGGGTATGGAAACCAAGCTCACTGGTTGCCCCGATAATCGCCTGTAGTTCTACAGTGATTGAACCGTCTTCATGCAAGCTACCGTTGAAGCCCCCCGCAACGACATCGGCGTAGCGGTCATGGCCAATTACGGTATTCATCGCTGGTAGGGTCACTAGCTGGTTGGCATTACCATTGGTGATCACCGCATCGGCACTCTTGTGCGAGTCTGCCAAAGACTGGCTCTCACCGTTCTGGCCGGCATATTCGTCAGTCAGCAATACGGTCTTGATACCTGCAGCTTCCAGCTTGGCACAGTTCATCATCAAGTCGGCATCTGGGTTACCAAAGCCTTCTTCACTCACAATCGCCGCTTCCCAGCCCATTTGCTTGGCGAGCTTGACGGTGAAGTTGGAAGAGCGCTCTTTGTCTTTCAGGGTGACGTTTTCGTTAGTCACGATGACACCCATGAAGTTGTACTTGGTGCCGTGGTGGCGGTACAAGTCGTAAATCACAGGGCTGTTCTGGTGAACGAAGCTGGTGTTCTTGTCACAGGCCGATACACAGTTACCACTGATAATCGCACCGTCCATCACTTCCGTCGGGTACATCAATGTTGGCAGGATGCCTTTAACATCAACCCCGTAGTAGTATGTGTCGTGCAGCAGGCCTTGGCTTTGCAACATATAGACATAACCCACCTTCGGTAGGTGCGGGAACTGTGCAGCTTGCTCAAGCAGCGGCTTAGTTTCGTAGGTCTCAACCTCTTCCGGTTCGATATGCTCAGCCAAGCGGCCAATCCAACGTGCCGCTTCCAAACCAACAAGACGAACAACGCCTTCATGGTCGTACTGGTTGCAGCTTTCATCCACTTCACATTGGATAACTAGGTTCAGTGTCGATGAGAACGGGGTGTAATCCGCACCCGGGCCGCTCATATCGATGATCCCTTCCTGGAAACCAACGATCTCACCGGTAGTTACGACCGCCATGCCTTTTAATACATGGGTACGGCCTTCACCAACCATGGCTTCTTCGCCTAGATGACGTCCAGGGAAGATATCGCCTTCGCAGCCAACTTTTACACGCGGTTCAATGACATCTTTGACCGGCATAATACGGGTACTGTCACCCGGTTTGGCGATAGACAGTTCTAATGAGCGGATACGGTGATCCAGCTCGGTCAGGTGGGCAATTAATGCCTGCTGATCGATGACCACAGTATTTTCTTTGACTTCGCTTACTGGACCAAAGGCCAGATCACGAACATGGATATTGCCTAGTTCGAGTTTCATGTGTTTCTCCAAACAAGCGTCAAATGGGAGGGGATCCCAAGATAGAATTGATTTAGCAAGGTGCCGGCCTCGGCAGAGGCCTGACAACCTAATTAGTGACCGAGTCAGCTGACCTTTAGGCCAGAACCTTCCTCGGCATACCCGACAACCCAACAGGGTTCATCTTGACTGCTAAATTCAGTTAATAACGCATCCAGACAATCTTTTGGTACAGCTGCCAGCAGGCCACCGGAAGTTTCCGGGCAGCACAGCTTGCGATGCCAACTTTCATCCAAACCTTCAGCAAACACTATGTCTTCACGGTACGCATCAAGGTTGCGCTTCGCTCCCCCAGGGAATAACCCTTGGGCGGCATAGTCTTCGGCTTCTGGTAAGAACGGCACCTGTTCCGCCTTGAAGTGCATACAGATATCACTTTTCTCGGCCATCTCGTGGGCATGGCCCAGCAGAGAGTAACCAGTAACATCGGTACAAGCCTTAACGGGGTAATTGGCAAAAATTTCAGCCGCTTTGCGATTTAGCTTTTTCATGCTGTCAGTAGAGGCTTGGATCGCCGCCTGACTCGCTTTACCGCGTTTGGCTGCAGTTGAAATTAGTCCGGTACCAATTGGTTTGGTCAGTACCAGAACATCGCCACTTTCCACCGCCGCCTTGGTTTGCACTTTAGACGGGTGGATGGTGCCCATTACAGACAAGCCAAATTTCGGCTCGCTGTCTTCCACGGTATGACCGCCAACCAATACCGCGCCAGCTTCACGGACTTTCTCCGCACCGCCTTTGAGGATCTGGCCGACGACTTCCTGCGGAAGGTCGGTTGGCACACAAAAGATATTCATCGCCAGTGTTACCTGACCACCCATGGCATACACATCGCTCAAGGCATTCGCCGCGGCAATGGCACCGAAGTCATAGGGGTCATCCACGATTGGAGTAAAGAAATCCAATGTTTGGATAACGGCAACATCGTCGTTGATTTTGTAGACGGCAGCATCATCGCTTACCGTCAGCCCAACCATCAGATCGGGGTACGCTTGTTCGGGAAATAGGGGTGAAATGGACTGCAGAACCTGCGCCATGGCCTTAGGGCCTATTTTAGCGGCTCACCCGGCTTTCTTGGTCATCTGCGTCAGACGAATTTTCTCTGTCATCTCTAATTCCTTTGAAGTGGACGGTAAGGGTAGCGAACTACCCGATGATCTATTCCGACAAAGCAGAATAGTGCAAATATCTGGATTTAAAGCAAAAATCCATAATTAGCTGATATAGTCTGCCTCAACTAACTTGGTTTTTGCTTGCTCCAAATCACTTTTTGCCACTAACACGATAGGACCGGTACAGCCCATCCCCGTGCGGGCAAAAATGTTCGCTTTCCACAGTGCCTGGCAGGCCTCTTCAATCACGAGGATATCGATCCCGCCGATCTCTGCATCGGTCACCTTCTCTGGTGGTGCAACCACCGTTTCGGTCTCCTCTGCAGCGGGCTTAGCCGTACAATACTTAGCCAAGACACTGTTCAACCCTGACAGGGTGGCGGCTTCCCATTCCTCGTCAACGCGCTTCATAACCTCTCCTCTCGCTGCGTCAGCACACAACCTCATGGCACCTGCCACGACCGGTGCGCCTGACGCCCGTGAGATGATATTCACAGGTTGTTTCGTCGCGCCCTCACCTAACCCCGGTCCATAGCCACAGCCAGAGGCTTCATAACTACCACCAGTCGTAAATGACGAGAACATTTTCATCAGCAAGTTGCCTGTCAGGCTATCGGTTACCATCACATCCGGTGTACCCTGAAGCAGATCGTTACCACGCATGGCAATTCCGCCATCGGCACGTCCTGACTGGGCAAACTGGATATCGTAACCCCCTTGCTGAAGCTCACGCAGAGCACGCTCGCAGACTGAAGCACCATCAACATTAAGGACACCGACAGTCGGTTTTTCGATCCCAGTTGATTTGGCCAGCGCGATACCGTAAATCGCATTTTTCAGCATCGAAGCCTGCCGCTGGGTATCTGTGGTCCCTGTCGTGGAAGCGATGATCATCTCGCGCCCCGTTGACGGTGTTACCACCTTGCCCATGGTGCTCACTCCTAATGGGAAAGCGTAATGAAGGGTGACGCAGCCATCGAGCTGTTGCTCGGCAAACAGGCTCTCCATCACCTTGTGGCACTCATGCAGATCCGCTGCCGGATAACATTCGAAACCACAATCGGGTCCATCACAGCCAATCAGCACCGGTTCGATATCGCTGTACTGGCGGGCGACCATTTGTGCCCCGCGCAGCAACTCCTGCGAACCGTGCTCACTGCCAATCAGAGTCAGGCCGATGCGAAGTTTTTTGCCAAGCTGACCACTCATCAAGCCATCTGCCATGGCATTGAAGGTGTCGGCCAGTTGTTGATTGATATTCGCCATCTCAGCCTCCGGTTACTGCTCGCCCTGCTTAGGGGACAGTAGGTTCTCAGCCACATCGCGCATTGCCTGCGCAACGACTTGTTTAACCTGATTTTCGTCAAAGGCTTCAGCCTGCTTGCCACTGTTTTTCTGCACCACAAAGCTGAGGCCATCGAACAGATTGGTCATACGACCAAGGAACAAGCTACCCTTGCCAACCATCATGAAATTATTGATATCGCCGTTGACAATCATCTCGCGGCCAAAGCCAAGGAAGGGAACCCCTGAAGGGATATGGCCCTGGGTCGGTGCAAAGCCTGTCATGCCGTGCTGCTGGACAAAGGCTGGTAGCTGGGTACGCTCCATCTGGCCTTCTTTTACTGCCAAGGCTGCAATCATCTTGTAGTTTGACTCAGGCACGTTACCGGCACCGGCTGGCTTGGTGATCTCTGGGTTTTGCATTTCAACCGAATATTTGTCGATATCGGTCATCTTCATACCAGCCGCTTTCAGCGGGTTGGCGATTAAAGCAGTCATTACCGCCTGCGGCGATGAACCCGTACCAATCTGGTGACGGCCAACAATATCGGTGTTGATCTCTGGGCTGATGCCGTCATTTTCAGTCACCATACAAGCAAAGCCCGCCAGGCAGTCTTCCAGTACCGGCATGTTTTGCTTCACATGGTCACGGCCGTTCATGCCAAGCTTGGCAACCGCACCACCCGCAACCACCATCACGTTCTTAAATACGCCGGATTTCACCAATGCTGCCGCCAGTGTCATTGCATGGGCAGGGGCTGCACAGAAGCCTCGCACGTCGGAACCCGTCGCGCTGTTACAACCGATGATCTCACCGATAGCTTTGGCAAAGTTACCGCCACCACGCTGGTTGATATCGCCACAGGCTTCCTCAGAGCACTCGATGATGTAATCAACGTTGTCAAAATCAATGCCCTGCTGCTTGAGGTGCATTGCTGCCATCACGCCTGATGCCTTGGTACAAAGGTTTTCAAGCATGATGTGGGCGGAGAGGTTCTCATCCTCGTCGTGGGCGGCCTTGACGCAACCGACCAACTCGCCGTTCATCATCAGCACTTCGGCCTGATGATGCTCAACCAACGCCAAGATTTCATCCTTGCTGATCAGTTGGTGGCCTGCTAATAAATCAACCTCGCCATAAAGCGGATGGTGGCCAGCACTAGACTGATAGGTATCAATAAATTCCTGGGTTAAGTGGACCAAGTTGAACACATCCACGTGATTCAACATGGCATAAAATTGGGGCTGGTTGTAGATTTCGCCGAACTTACCTTCCTGAGCCGTATGCTCATGGTTTTCATACCAAGGTAGGGGAATATCTGCCAACTGCTGTGGGGTCAGGTTTCCGATGTAGCACTGGTTCGCGGGGTAAGATACCACTTCTTCAAAAGGGCGAAGATGGTCTTTCAATTGCTGCAAGTAAGTATCTGACGGGTCTTTAGCCCTGGTCTGAACTTGCACCGAACCGTGTTGGATCAACACATCTGGGGTATGGGCGAGCACATAGCTCACGCCTTTTATTACTGCGTATCCCATTGTTACTCCTGCATCCGAGCCGGATAAAAGGTTCGAACCTGCCTGTTTGAAAACAGATCCGAACCAGCATTGAGATATACTTATGCTAATGCAGTTTCGCTGCGGTATTGTTGCATTTCCGCTTTGATAGCATCGACATCAAGTACCATTTCCATCATTCCAACCTGTTCTTCATAAACAGCCGGATCGACGGCGTTTTTAACTTCGTCTTCAACCACGTGATAACAAGAGAGTCCTAACTGGACTCCCGCCAATGGTCCTGCAAAAGTCGGATCACCGGTGGTGACGGTTTCACACGCTAGGCCAGAAGCTTCCGCTTCTGCGCCACCCAGAATCACAACCAGATTCTCGGCGCCTTTTTCATCGGCTAGGGCTTTAATCCGCTTTTGGTTCTCAAGATCCATTGCGCCTGCGCTTGTTCAGACGAAACATTCTGTGGTGGAGAAAGCAACGTGAGCACCTGTTGTTTGCATGCAGGCTTCGATTGCCTGCCCAGGTACGCCGTCACGGTCTCCCAGAATGATCACTGTTTTGTTAGCGAACACAATTCTGCCCCCGATTAAACATACTTTCCAAATTGCTCACGATACTCTTTGACTTCCGCCACGATGGCATCGACATCAAGTACCATTTCCATCATGCTGACCTGCTCGTCGTAGATAGCAGCGTCGACATTGTCTTTAATTTCCGGCTCAACCACATGATAACAAGAGAGTCCCAACTGGACTCCGGCTAATGGTCCGGCAAAAGTAGGATCGCCGTTTGTCACGGTTTCACACGCTAGGCCAGAAGCTTCCGCTTCAGCACCGCCAAGCACGACAACCAGATTTTCTGGGCCGAACTCGTCAGCGAAACCTTTAATCCTCTTTTGGTTTTCCAGATCCATAGCACCTGCGCTGGTTCAGACGAAACACTCAGTTGTAGAGAAAAGAACATGCGCACCGGCAGATTTAATGCAGGCTTCAATTGCCTGGCCCGGTACACCGTCCCTGTCTCCCAAGATAATAACTTTCTTATCTTTGAGCATTGTTCACTCCAAGGGTACGGATTACTTAGTGTTTAATGTTGGTGATAACTCACCGGTTTATTTGTGCCAACGGGGTTGCCCCCATCCAATACAAATTCTTTAGCTTTAGGCAGTTTCTGCCACGAAGCTCTCGATCATGCTTTCAACATGTTCGATTTCCAATTCTTCACCAGAAAGGTGTTCTGCTTTCTCACCGTTACGGTAGAAAACAAACGACGGTAGCCCCATCACTTTCTGTGCCATCGCCAAACGGCGGTTGCCCTGAATATTCAGTTTGCAGAACTTAATTTCCTCACCGTACTTCTCGGCTAGCGCCATTACCTCTGGCATCAACTCGATGCAGCGGCCACAGTTCTCGCTCCAGAAGTCCACCAATACGATGCCATCGGTTTTGACTTCGGCATCAAAGTTTTCTTTGGTTAGTTCTATCATTGCGTTTCCCTTAATACAGAGTTTCTAACTCGGTAATATCCTTAACATCTACTCGCTTGGCTTCCTGCCCAGCGTCAAATCGAATCACTACAGGCACTTCAGATACCGAGAAACGGTTCGCAATGTTCTGGCTCTTATAGGTATCAATCGTCACAACACGCTGTTCTGGGTGGTCTTTGCACTTAAGCTCTAGCTGGTTGATAACTTCCAAGCTTTCTTTGCTCAGCGGGTTCCAGAATGCCACCATCGCCGTGCCACCAAATTCCGACACCGACTTGCGCCAACTCTCTTCTTCCTCGATATATCGGTCGGCAGCTACGGCGGCGACAGCGCCGTCACCCGCAGCAGTAACAACCTGACGGAGGAATTTATCGGTCACATCACCGACAGCGAAAATGCCCGGCACACTGGTTTCCTGCTTGTCATTGGTAATGACATAACCTTGTGGTGTCAGCTCGATTAGCTCTTTGACAAAGTCGGTTTTTGGCACAGTACCGACAAACATGAACACACCGTCAGTAGCCAGTTCACTGATTTCGCCAGTTTTTAGGTTCTTGAGTTTCACGCCGTTGACCAACTCATCACCGGTGATCTCTTCCACCACTGAGTTCCAGACAAATTCAATTTTGTCGTTGGCAAACGCCTGTTCTTGGGCTGTTCGGTCAGCATCGAGAATGCCTTGGTCATGGAGCACAACCATGGTGACTTTGTTGACAAACTTGGTCAGGAAAACAGACTCTTCCACCGCCGTATTGCCAGAGCCCACGACCACCACATCCAGTTCTTCATAGAAGTCAGCGTCACACGTCGCGCAATAGGACACGCCTTTACCACGGAATTCAGATTCACCGGTAATACCAAGAATTCGCGGTGTTGCCCCTGTCGCGACAATAATACTTTTTGCCTGGTAAGTTTCGCCTTTATTGGTGGTTAAGGTTTTGATGAAGCCGTCTTCGGCAATCGAGATCCCCGTAACCAAACCACGCGCGAATTCCACACCGAATTTGTCACAGTGCTCCCGGAACATATCCATCAACTGCGGGCCAGTAGCCTCGAGAATACCCGGATAGTTTTCCATTTCACTGGTTGTTGCAGCCTGGCCACCTGTATTCCTTTTATCTTCTATGACCAGGGTTTTCATTTTACCGCGAGCAGCATAGACACCAGCAGACAATCCACCAGCTCCGCCACCGATAATAATGACATCGTATAGTTCTGACATATTTTTCACCGATTGCTATTTCACACCACACCCTTAATACCTCTAGGTATAAAGAATGCATTTAGAACAAATCAGTTATTGCAGACCCAAAGTTAGACGAGAACCAAATATCAAGCTTCAGTATCCATAGTTACAAAAAGGACTGCCGTATCTCTCTTGGGTAGTTATTTATCTTGTAATTTTCCTTTTACCCAGTAATAGCTTCTTGTTCGTAAAACTTATGGCTGATTATAATTAGTAATGTGATATTTTTTGTGAGCAAAGCCCAATTCCAGTATAAAACTCTAAACCAACCATTAATATGATACGCAAGTCATATTAATGCTTCTAAAAAGCCCAGACTTGTTAAGTAAAAACACCTGTTCAATAACAACCAAGCAACAAAGCTTGTTCCGATAGTGAATTTTTACGTAAATATTCTACTTATAGTGAATTTCCACTCATTCTGGAAACTGATGTGATCATGGTTCAACAAAATTATATAATTTTGATGATTGTCTGAAATCGCACAGATGCATTAGTAAAACTAATCAATTGTAAAAATAAAAGTATTGCGTTATCTCAGTGGTAAAATAGGGATATATAGCAAAATAATGAAAACGCTCTTTTGTACTGTTTTCATGAGACTAACCCTGTCTTGAAGCCAGCTTTATTTTTTATTTTTGAAATCTCCCCACCCACTACTAATAAGCGATAAGACTTCAATAAGTGTGATATTTACGGAATGGACAAGCACTTTTATGCAAGCCCTGTAAAAACACAACTAGCAGAATATTAAA
>NZ_JACSOF010000089.1:0-27088 GCF_014349205.1 Photobacterium sp. BZF1 | reverse complement strand
TCCTGTAGGTCCAAAACTATAAAATAATAATAGCAGTGCCAATTCAATAATTGCAATAATAATACTTTTAATACGGCGATGCCAAATAAAAAATGACGAGTTCATTTAATTTTTTGTGGTTTATATGGTTCAATTCTCATTTGTAATAAATTGTAATGGTCAGAATAAGTAAATATTCTTATCTAAAGACTGTTTAGTACTGATAAATATTTGCCATCAATTTCATATGTAAAAGCTATAATAAAATGCTTGTAAATGAGTGTTTTTTGTCCTCCGTCGCAAGACTATTCACTATTTTTGTCATTTTTTTCATCTTAACTTGTTGCATTTGGATATCTATTCCGTAGAATTGACCAGACCTAGACTAAGGGTAGAGGCGCATCGTCTATTAGTAGTAAATCGGAGGTGATTCCGAAGAGGATTTACGAAAGGAGCCGATGCCGAAGTAAACGCGGATTATCAAGCCCGTTTGCTGGGGTTGTCACCGAACAGGGACAACACTGCCATAGTATATAATTACATTAACTATGGAGCGCTACTGTGGAGTCGGAAAAGGGTAACTTCTCTTCCTTATGCTCTTTCATACACGACAAGATGTCGTGTTAAACAGTAGATCTCCAACCAGGATCGGTTGTAGTCGAGATCATGAATATTGTAGATTTTTCACATTCCGCCATGTCGTTGTTGCCACCTTTGGTTGCACTTGGCCTGGCTATCCTTACACGTCGTGTTTTAGTTTCCTTGGGTGTTGGTGTCCTGTTGGGCGCATTCCTGCTGACTGATTTTTCAATCGGCGGTACCGCTTCTTATATCGGAACCACAGTCACTGGCCTGTTTATTGATGACGGTGCCATCAATAGCTGGAACATGAGTATTGTCGCCTTCCTTATCTTGCTGGGTATGACCACAGCATTGCTTACACTTTCTGGCGGTACTCGTGCTTTTGCTGAATGGGCACAGACCAAAATCAAGAGCAAACGTGGTGCAAAACTGCTGGCCGCTTTTCTTGGCGTATTCATCTTCGTTGATGATTACTTCAACAGTCTGGCTGTAGGTTCGATTTCACGTCCTGTGACAGACCGTTTCTACGTGTCGCGCGCTAAACTGGCGTACATCCTTGACTCAACTGCTGCACCTATGTGTGTATTGATGCCAGCTTCTAGCTGGGGTGCATACATTATTACCCTTATCGGCGGTATCTTGGTGTCGCATGGCGTAACAGAATACACTCCGCTTGGCGCTTTCATGCAGTTGGCTCCAATGAACTTCTATGCAGTTTTTGCATTGCTGATGGTGTTCGTGGTGGCTTGGTTCCAAATTGATGTGGGCCCAATGAAGAAGCACGAGCTGGAAGCGAGCCATTGCCGTGGTTTCGACGAGGGTGACGACGACAGCCGTGCCAAAGACCTAAATGACGAACTTGAAATTGAAGAGAGCAAGAACGGCCGCGTTGCTGACTTGGTCATGCCAATCGTAACCCTGATTGTGGCAACCTTCTTCTTCATGCTGTTTACCGGCTACCAAGCTCTTGCTGCAGATGGCCTGGCATTTAGCGTACTGGGCGCTTTTGAGAATACTGATGTTGGTATGTCTCTGGTATACGGTGGTCTGGTTGGCTTTGCAGCTGCACTTATTCCAGTACTGCGCCAGCGTATTCCGATGGCTGATGTTTCTTCGACATTGTGGATTGGTGCCAAGTCGATGTTCGGTGCGATTTTAATCCTGCTGTTTGCGTGGAGTATCGGTACTGTAATTAGCGACATGGCGACAGGTAAATACCTATCGACTCTAGTTGAAGGCAGTATCGACCCTATGCTTCTTCCAGCTATCCTGTTCTTGCTAGCGGGTGTAATGGCATTTTCGACCGGTACTTCATGGGGTACGTTCGGTATCATGCTACCAATCGCAGGTGACTTGGCGGCAGCAACCGACATTATGCTAATGCTTCCAATGTTAGGTGCTGTGCTAGCTGGTTCGGTGTTCGGTGACCACTGTTCACCAATCTCTGATACAACTATCCTGTCGTCGACAGGTGCACGCTGTCACCACATCGACCACGTTGCAACACAGCTACCTTATGCGCTGTCTATGGCTGCAGTATCGACAATCGGCTTCCTGGTGCTGGGTTTCACCGGCTCGCTAGCTGTGTCGTTCATGACGGCAACCGTAGCGTTTATCGTGGCTTGTATCCTGCTTTCATGGCTATCGCGCCGTCCTCAGGAAGCAACGGCTAACGCATAACGCTTTGGGATAACTAAAAAGAGCCTGCAATTGCAGGCTCTTTTTGTTGGTAAGGAAAAGAAATGCTTGGGTTAATCCAGACGGCGAGAGAGATCGCGGTGATGTTGCTGCTGTTGGTGTTCCAGGCTTATTAGATTACAAACATCGCATTTGGCTTTGGTCCCGATTTTGTATTTCAGGCAGCAGGTTTCGCGGCGAATGAAAAACTGCTGAAAACCCTTGGCCTTAACTCCCTGTACACTGTTTAGCTTCGCTCCTTTGGCATAAACCATTCTGCTCAGTGTTTCTAACCATTGGTTGAGGCTTTCGGTATTGATTGCATCATTGCTGGTTTGAATAGGTTGCTCGGATAACTTTGTGAAAGCCAAGCCGCAGGCATAGAGAATATTGGCCCAAAATAGTTTCGGGTGTATTTTCTGTTGCCGGAAATAAGGCTCCATTTCAGACCCTAATTTCTCGATAACCTTGGCCAGGGCAATATCGAGTTGCTCCTCGTTATCTACAATCTGGCCTTGTTCCGATAGCCGGTCATCATTAAGGCAATAAAAGCCAACCCTGTGATTAATGCTGATTGACGAAACTTTATGGTTGTCACCAATTGTCATTGATAAATCAGATAACGAAAGTTTCAAAACCCGCCGGTATCTCAGCCTGTGCATGACGAGGGCTGGAAAAATCGTGGCGTTGACGAGTTTTTGCCACTCCGGCATTGCAAAGGCTGGCTTGGTATCGAGCGAACGACAAAATGCCTCAGCGGTAGAGGCGAACTCTTCGGCAAACCACTGTTCTGCATTGGTAGCCTCCGGTTTTGGCAACGGTGCCAGACGAAAAAACCAATGGTAATCGTTCAATCGTTTTAGTTGCTCTTCATTTTGATGTGTCACCGCATCGGGGATACGATCGAAGACAGGTTGTAACTGCTCGAAAATGTTCTGATTCATCAATGTCCTTCCTTTACAAAGGATCGGGGTAGGCAATAGTCGAGTCCATCTATGGTTTGGATTTGCCCTTCGACATGGAACACATTCTTTAGGGTGTTTGCATTGAGTACTTCAAGAGGGGCGCCTTGCTTAATAATTTGACCTTGCTGCATCAACACCAGTTCATCACAAAACTGAACAGCCTGGCTGAGTTCATGAAGCACATAGACGATGGTAAGGCCCCGTTCTCGATTGAGCCTTTTTAGCAACTCTAGCAGTTCCAGCTGGTGGCCGAGGTCAAGATAGCTGGTCGGCTCGTCGAGCATCAGCCATTTGGCCTCTTGTGCCAAGCACATTGCCAGCCACACGCGTTGCCTCTCCCCCCCGGAGAGAGCACTGACTAGCCGTTTTTCATAGCCCGCCAAGCCAACCGATGAAAGTGAGTCCTTAACAATACTATCGTCTTTTTCATTGTTGGACTGGTACCATTTCCTATGGGTGACTCGCCCCAGGCTTACCAAGTTTTCAACCAAAATGCCCTCGGGGGCCGTTGGGTGCTGGGGAAGGATTGCCACCTCTTTGGCGAGTTGCTTGAGCTTCCAGTTTTTTAGCGAACGGCCCTTGAACTGGATTTGCCCCTGTTGTGGCTCGATTGCACCCGTTAACGTCTTCATCAGGGTACTTTTACCGCAGCCGTTTGGGCCGATAAAGGCGGTGACCTGGCCTTCTTTCAGAGTGATATTTATATCGTTAAGTACACGCTTATCAGCATAACCGGCAACGATATTGTGGCCAGATAATGAATGATGGGAAAGGTTTTGACTGCCCATTATGCATTCTTCCTTAGCAGAATCAGAAAAAAGGGTACACCGATGAGGGCTGTTACCACACCGGCGGGTATTTCATTGGGGGCAAACAAGGTTTGTCCAAGCCAGTCAGCCGCAGCAAGAAAAATGCCGCCAAACAATGCGCTGAGCCATAGTGATAGCTTCACATGATGGTTGGTGAGTAATTTGGCCACATGTGGGATAACTAATCCGATGAAGCCAATAGGCCCTACGGTTGCTATAGCCGGCGCGGTGATAAATGCCGCTAGTGCAAGGAGCAATAGTCGGACCCTAGGCCCGTTGACACCAAGGCCCCTTAGTACCGGGTCCTCAAACCTTACCCACTGTAGCGGAACCGTTAAGCCAAGTAATAGGATGGTAGCCAGACAGAACCAAGGCCAGAGCATGGCGACTTGTTCCCACCCCCGGCCATATAGCCCACCGGCCATCCATTGCAGAGCCAAATCTGTACGGCCCTGACCTATAGTAAAAATTAACGCCGAACTTACTGCACCAAGGATGGCAGTGATGGCGACACCCGTCAGCAAAGTGAGTGATGGGTTGGCAAGCCTGCTCATCAATAATGTAGGAATGGTTGCGAGAAGCCCGCCGGTGATAGCAAAACTGATAAGGGCGTTTTCGATACTGATGCCCCAGCCAAACCAACCTGGTAGCAATAAAGCACACACTGCCCCCAGTGATGCCCCGGCATTGACGCCAAGCACGCCACTGTCGGCCAGCGGGTTTCGCAGGGTTGTTTGGAGCAGGTAGCCCGAAACGGATAGTAGAGCCCCGGCCATCAACGCCAGTACGAAGCGAGGCACAGCTAAAGACCAAAAAGGGTCAAAGCGATTTGTTTCATACGTCAACATCGCCGATGTCAATTCAGGGGCAAGTGTCCCTGATGAAATGAAATACAGCCCAGAAAGGGTGAGTAAGGCTATGGCGCCTAACGGAAATAACAACCGGTTCATCCAGAGACCCTCGCCCTTTGAATAATAAGATAGAGGAACCACGGTGCCCCCATTAGGGCCGTTAGGACACCAATCGGAATTTCAAGTGGCATTAGAAGGGTTCGGGCCAATAAGTCCGCCAAGGTGAGCAGTGCAGCACCGATAATAGCGGCACCGAGCAAGCCTGTACGGGTCAATCTTGCAAGGTGGGGTGCGACAAGCCCTATAAAGCCGACGGGACCAAATGCTCCGACGCAGGCAGCCGTCAAAACCACGGCAAGCACACCAAAGACCAAACGGTATTGGTTTAGGTTCACCCCAATCCCTCGTGCGACTTGATCATCCAACTGGAGGTAAAGCCTTTGTTTGTTGGTCAGGGCCAACAAGATAACGATGAGTACGGTTGCTGAGAATAGAGGAGTGAATACTTCCCAATTTGCCCCTGCAATGCTGCCGGTGAGCCAGAAAAATAGCGATTCGCTGTCTACCCGGTCCGTAAGTAATACCAGGGTGACACAAGCTTGGCAGAATGCACTGACAGCAATACCGGCCAGTGCCAACCTCGCCGGTGTGACACCTTGCTTCCAGCTGATCGAAATTGTTGTAAAGCCGCCGAGGATACCACCGAGAATACCCAGCACTAAGGTGGGGGCAGGCCATGCCATTAACTCGGATATCATCACTGCTAGCGCGGCACCTGACATTACCCCAGTCAGGTTGGGTGAAGCGAGTGGATTGCGCACGACGGCTTGCATCAGCCACCCAGAAATAGCCAGCGCAGCACCTCCGGTTAATGCAACCAGGGTACGGGGTAGCCTCAACTCCCAAAGTACCAATGAAGCTTTTGATGTGTCAGCGTGGACCAATATTGAGAGCGCCTGGGCGAGTGAAAAATCATACACGCCAGAGGTGAGCGATATTGCGATGATAACGGACAATAGCAAGGGGATAAGGCTGAGCATGAGCCAGTTTTGTGTCTTGCCGATACGGGGCGCTACGGGTTGAGGCACAATGCCTCCTTGATAAGTTCTTGGCTAGGAGCCGGGAATTGAGCGGGTGATATTTTATGGGCAATATCCATTGCTACCCAAAGTCGGGATAGGGGGCCTTCCGGCTCCCGCCATGTCATATCGACAAGGAAAACCCTATTATTTTTTACCGCTTCGAGATTTTGCCAAATAGTGCTACCGGTAAACTGAGCCTGTGATGAGCGGTACATAAAAATTACATCCGGATCGAGTTTAAGCAACCATTCCAGTCCCACTTGGCCGGAAAACGGAGCTTTGGTGTGGTAGGGAGATGCACCAATCGCATTCTCTATGTTTAGCCTTTCCATGATACCGACGGTCATAAAATGGGAGTAATAGGCTCTTGGCGTGACACCGGCACTGGTCAGGAATACCCCGCTTGTACCTTCGGGAATGCTTTGTTTTATTTGATCTAGCGTATTGAGAAAACAGGTGTTTATTCTTTTACCGGCTTCTTCTTTCCCTAGTAATTTTGCACTGCGTTCAACCGCAGACAGGCTATCTTCGAACGTGATGAGATCAAATGCTGCCAAAGGGGCTATTTGATTAAACCGAGCAGCATAAGGCTCCACCATCCGGCTAAGGCCGATGATAATGTCCGGCGAGGTATGGAATAAGTATTCAAAGTTCGTTCTGGACCTAGGGCCAAGGTCAGGTACTTGCTCCAGGGACTTCAGATATGTGGGAAGTTGGCCTGGATAGGAGGACATTCCAACAGGTTTACGCCCTAACGCTAACATCATCTCGGCACCGAAAGTCGAAACACTGGCCACGCGGATATCATCGGAAGAAGGGCCTGGTGACAGGTGGTTGTTGAGGTCATCGGTGATTGTTTCTGATATTGCTTGTGAAGTCAGAGGCTTAAAGAGGGCAAGTAGCAGCAGAGACCAAATTACGGAACGGTTATAACGCAGCATCTTAAATACAAACTCTTCTCATTGCTGTTTACTTTATCAAAAGGCGTGCTAGACTAGCACGCCCAGCATAAACCAGCAACTGAAGCAGCATAAAATGTCACTTTAATAGCTGGTAAAACATCTTGCGCATTTGCATTTAAAATGGATTAGAAACAGTGAATTACACCGCTTTGAGTTTGGCAGTTGCCGCTGCTCTTACTTCAGTTCCCGCTTTGGCAAACAATGACCAAGCTTCTTCAGATACATCAGCCATGGATACTGTGGTAGTTACTGCAAGCCGTAGCCAGCAGCAGTTGACCGACGTACCACGCTCAATCACTGTTATTGATCAAGAGCAGGTCTCGCGCCTGATGGACCAAAGCCAGGATATCAATGATGTGCTGTCGGTATTGGTACCGGGAATGGGGACATCGATTCATGGCAACCTAAGCAGTAAAGGCCAGAACAACATCCGTGGCCGTCGAGTCCTGCTAATGATTGATGGTGTCGCGCAGAACAACAGCTTCCTCGATTTTGGTCAGGAAATGTCTGCCATTGACCCGCAGAATATCGAACGCATCGAAGTTATCCGAGGTGGCTCGGCGGTGTACGGCTTGGGTGCCCAGGGCGGTATTATCAACATCATTACCAAAATGCCAATCGAAGGTGAAACTCAGTACCGAACTAAAGTCGGTACCAACTTCCAAGAGTTTGGCAGTGATTCGTTTAGCTGGAATGTATATCAGGAAGCGCAAGGCGGTGATGACAAGAACCAATGGCGTGTTGGTTTGGGTTACGATCAGCGTGGTGGCAGTTTTGATGCCGATGGCGACCGTTTACCATCGGTCAATAATGCTGACGATATGGATAACATCAATCTGAGTGCGGTATGGAATCACAACTTGGATGCAGAGCGCTCCCTGACCTTTACCCTTGGGTACCGTAACATTACCGATAACGACGGGTGGTGTGCGACTGGCGGTGATGCGAAAAACGGTGTTACGGCAGAGGCTGAACATTGTGGCGCCGGTTTCAATAACGGTGTGAATGGGGCTGTTGATAGTGATGGCAACCCAGCGCAGCCAAATGACGTTACGCGTACTTTTGCCAATTATCAGGTACGTTACCAAGATCTTGGTTTTTCTCTGGGTATGCTGGACCTAACCGGTTACTGGATGACTCAGGACACCGAGACACTGACTTTGAAGATGGAAGACAAAAACCCGAACTCTCCAACGTTTGGAAAGGTCTTCTATGGTCATAATGAAACTGATTTTGACCGTTACGGCTTGAAATTAAATATCGCCAGCATGCTGGACTGGGCTGATGTTACCTGGGGCCTCGATGTCGAGCAGCAATCTTTCAAGCAGCCAAATAGTGTGGGCTTTGCAAACAACACCCCGGATGTTGAGCAGTTTGCCATTGCGCCGTTTGGTCAGTTTACCAGTTATGTGACTGAAGACACTTCTGTTTCTTACGGTGTTCGCTATGAATACGTGCGTATGAATGTTGATGACTTTATTGTCGGCAATACCCACAGCAATGCGGGTAAAGAAGTTGAAGGTGGTTCACCGTATTTTGATGAGTTCCTATTTAATGTCGGTGTGACTCATTATCTCACCCCTGAGCATCAAGTGTTTGCTTCTTTTGCACAGGGCCTGTCTACCAATGAAGCTCTGCGAGATATCCGTACCGGCAACAGTTCTACCGTTGAAGGGGCGATACAACCAATAACAACCGATAACTATGAAATTGGTTTGCGTGGTTTGGTGAACCAGGCCGATTACTCTGTGGCTGTGTTCTTCAGTGAGTCAGATCTGGGCGCAACGTTGAATTACGATGAGGTTAATGATCGTCTTGTGAGCACCCGTGCGCCTGAGCGAATCTGGGGTGCAGAAGCAACCTTGGGTTACTCATTCTCAGCAAACCTGCGTAATGACAATACAATTTCATGGCAAGAGGGTGAGCGTAAGCTCGAAGGGGAGTCAGATTGGGAACCGCTTGACGGTACCCGTATTGCCCCTGTCAAGATTACCTCTAGCTGGCAATACGATGCCAAAGAGCTTGGCCGCTATAACCTGGATATGATCTACTCAGGTAGCCGAGACAAAGAAGATGAGATCACATCAGGTGCAAAATATGCTGTCGATAGCTTCTTCCTAATGAATGCAGGTATGTATTACGACCTGCCGGTAGGTACTATCAACTTTGCCGTTGAGAACCTGTTGAACGAAGATTACATCACACCTTATGCGCAATCTGAGCTTAACAACAGCCGTTACTACAACGCTCCGGGTCGCCGCTTCTTCCTAGGTTATGAAGTGAAGTACTAATCGTATAGGGCTTTTGCCTTGAAGTAGAAAGCCAAGTAATTATATTGCTTGGCTTTTTTATTTTCGATTCAGCTGTGAGGTAAAAATAGTTGTGGAAGTTGACCTGCTTCCTTTCAATCCTCGAGGCTTTTCTGTAGCATTCCGGCTGATTTTTTCACGCACCAATCGTATTACTAGGGAAGCTTAATGGCCCAGATGTATTTCTATTACTCGGCAATGAATGCGGGTAAGTCGACAACATTATTACAGTCATCATTTAATTACCGCGAACGCGGCATGACACCGGTGATTTTTACCGCCGCGATTGATGACCGTTACGGCAAAGGCAAGGTCAGCTCACGTATTGGTTTGCAGGAAGAGGCGGAGCTATTTAACGCCAGCGACGATCTTTACGCGCGCATGCAGGATATGAATTCGGCGAAAAAAGTCGACTGTGTATTGATTGATGAGTGCCAGTTCTTGACCAAAGAGCAGGTATATCAATTAACCGAAGTGGTCGATAAGCTACATATTCCTGTGCTTTGCTATGGTCTTCGCAGTGATTTCCGTGGTGAGCTATTTGAAGGCAGCCGTTATTTGCTGGCGTGGGCAGATAAGCTGGTTGAACTGAAAACCATCTGCCACTGTGGCCGCAAAGCCAATATGGTTATTCGCCAGGATGCCAGCGGCAAGGCTATTGCCGACGGTGATCAGGTTGAAATTGGCGGTAATGACCGTTATGTATCGGTATGCCGCAAACACTACAAAGAAGCGCTTGAGCGTTAACTTCGATATTGTGCTCAAACAGCAGAATATAGTTTCAAAAACGCATAAAGACATCCCTGTCGCTCTGACCCTGGAGCGCCAGCCCGGACCATCCTTGGCGGGTAAGTTTTGAAACTTTACCCTGCTGATTAGATCTACTATTAACAATAAAGCCCAGTAATACTGGGCTTTATTGTATCTAGAGGAAGGCGTTATTTGTGGCGTTCCTGCAATTTGGCGGTGACATCCGACAGTGACTTGCCTTGGTCTTGCAGCAGTACCAGCAAGTGGTAAATCAAGTCGGCGGATTCGCAGATCAGCTCCTCCTTGTCACCCGACGTTGCCGCAAGCGCGACTTCAACCCCTTCTTCACCCACCTTTTGCGAAATCCGCTTGGTGCCACGGGCATAGAGGCTGGCAGTGTAGGACGAATCAGGATCGGCACCTTTACGAGAAGCCAAGACCTGCTCAAGTTGATGAAGGAACACCAAGGCAGGTTGCTCGACCTGTCCTTCTTCAGCCGTATCATTGCTAAAGCAGGTAGGGGTGCCCAAGTGGCAGGTTGGGCCGATAGGGTCGACTTTTACCAGTAGGGTGTCTTGGTCACAGTCCAGCTTGATGCTTTTTAGCTGGAGCACATTGCCCGAGGTTTCGCCCTTGGTCCAAAGCCGCTCTTTGGTACGGGACCAGAAGGTGACCTGTTTGGTTTCCAAGGTTTTGTTCAGGGCTTCATCATTCATATAACCCAGCATCAGTACCTGGCCGCTGGTGTTGTCCTGGACAATCGCCGGCACCAATCCGTCTACTTTTTCCCAATTAATACTGCTTACAAGGCTCATAGTCGGATCTCCACATCTTGTTGTTTCAGGTATTGCTTAAGCTCACCAATATTGATGATTTGCTTGTGGAATACCGAGGCAGCCAAAGCACCATCGACATTCGCTTTGCTAAACGCATCGGCAAAATGCACCATCTCGCCGGCACCGCCAGAGGCGATAAGCGGAACATGGCAGACTTCACGTACCATGTTAAGTTGGGTGAGATCGTAGCCGTTGCGTACACCATCCTGGTTCATCATGTTCAGGACGATTTCACCGGCCCCACGGCGCTGGACTTCCTGCACCCAATCACGGGTTTCCCAGCGGGTTGCTTTGGTACGGCTTTCGTCACCTGTGAACTGGTAAACTTGGTATTTGCCGGTGTCGGCATCGAAATATGAGTCGATACCGACCACGATACATTGAACCCCAAATTTATCCGCCAGCTCGGTGATCAGGTTGGGATCCGCCAGTGCCGGTGAGTTAATCGAGACTTTGTCTGCGCCAAACTGCAAGATGCGGCTGGCGTCCTCGGCAGATTTGATCCCGCCGGCAACACAGAAAGGAATGTCGATCACTTCTGCGACGCGGGCAACCCAGCTTTTATCAACCACACGGCCATCGCTTGAAGCAGTGATATCGTAGAACACCAGTTCGTCGGCACCCTCTTCGGCGTAGCGTTTGGCAAGTGGAACGATGTCACCGATGATTTCGTGGTTGCGGAACTGTACCCCTTTAACCACCTGGCCATCCCTAACATCGAGGCAGGGAATAATTCGTCTTGCTAACATTTATTGTCTCCTTGCCCTTATTCTGCCCAGCAAGCAAAAGCTTGCTCTGCGGTAAACTTGCCATCAAGCAGGGCTCGGCCGACGATTACGCCAGCGACCCCAGAACCTTTCAGCGCTGCGATGTCATCGAGCGAACCAATGCCGCCAGACGACTGGAACTGAACTTGCGGGTATTGGGCACACAAATCTTGGTACAGTTCGACGTTCGAGCCTTCCAGTGTGCCATCCCGTGAGATATCGGTACATAGTACATGCTTAAGGCCAACCGTCAGGAAGTCGTCGAGTAGGGCTTCGATGGTGACGCCCGAATCTTCCTGCCAACCGGAAACGGCGACATTGCGTTTGCCATCGGCATCAATATTGATATCGAGTGCCAGAACAATGTGCTCAGGGCCATACTTTTCCATCCAGCCTTTAACAAGTTCTGGCTGTTTGACGGCAGTCGAGCCGATCACCACACGCTGGGCACCGGCATTAAGCAAATCAGCGACATCTTGTTCGGTACGGACGCCACCACCAATCTGGATATTGGCTGGTGTGCTGGCCAGCAGTTGACTGATCAAATCAAGCTGGCGGGCCGAGGTATCTTTGGCACCGGTTAGATCAACCAAGTGCAGCCAGTTCGCACCGGCCTGGTGGTATAAGTTGAATTGCTCGGCAGGGTCGACTTTGTATTCGGTTACCTTGCCGTAGTCTCCTTGAAACAGGCGGACAACCTGACCTTCAATTAAATCGAGTGCGGGAATAATCATATCAAGTCCTTTTGGTGTCCTTACATTTCAAGAAAGTTTTTGATCAACTGGGAGCCAGCTTTGCTCGAGCGCTCCGGGTGGAATTGGACGCCGTAGTAGTTACCGCTCTGGACCGCAGCGGTAAACGGTTGGCCGTATTCGCAACTGGCAATCGTGCGTCCTGCTTCTGGTATATCGAAAACAGGCATCGCATAGCTGTGGACAAAGTAAAAATAGCTGCCAGCAGGAATGCCCTTGAACAAGGGGTGATCCTGCTCGGCGGTAACGGTATTCCAACCCATGTGGGGTAGGGGTAGTTCGCCAGTTTGCATCTTCTTCACTGGCGCACCGCAAAGGCCGAGGCAGTTAACCTGCTCGGTGCCGCTTTGGCCTTGTTCTTCCGACAGTTCGCCCAGCAACTGCATACCGAGGCAGATGCCAAGCAGCGGTTTGTCGACCTGCTTTACCAGATTGATAAGATCACGCTCTTCAAGGTTTTTCATCGCCTCGCTGGCAGTGCCCACACCCGGTAGGAACAGTTTGTCTGCAGCCAGAACAACGTCAGGATCTTTGCTGACGGTCACGGCATAGCCCAACCGCTCAATGGCAAAGCGCACCGATGACACGTTGGCACAACCGGTATCGATGATGACGACTTGCTGGTTAGATGCTGACATTACAATACTCCCTTGCTGCTCGGTAGTTCGTTACCTTCTACCCGAATGGCCTGACGCAGGGTACGGCCAAAGGCTTTGAACAGGCTCTCGACGATGTGGTGATCATTGTTACCCGTCGATGAAAGGTGCAGGGTGCATGCCAGCGTATCAGTCAGCGAGCGGAAGAAGTGGGAAACCATTTCCGTCGACAGATCGCCAACTTGCTCGCGGCTGAAAGTCGCATCGAACTTGAGATAAGGGCGTCCTGACAAATCCAATGCACACTGTGCCAGGCATTCGTCCATCGGCAGGCTGAAGCCGAAGCGGCCAATACCACGCTTGTCGCCCAGTGCTTTTTTCAATGCTTCACCCAGAGCCAGTGCGGCATCTTCAACGCTGTGGTGATCGTCGATGTGAAGGTCGCCATCGACGGTTAGCTCCATGCGGAAGCCACCGTGGGTCGCGATTTGATCCAGCATGTGATCAAAGAAGCCAAGCCCGGTGGCAATGTGGTTGCCGCCAGTCTCATCCAGGTTTACCTTGACGCGGATATCGGTTTCCTTGGTCGTCCGCACCACTTCGGCGATCCGTGGACGGGTCGTAAGATCTTTAACGATCTGTTGCCAGTCCATCGTCTGCGGATTGTACTGGATGCCTCGGATAGCCATGTTTTCCGCCAGTTGCAGGTCGGTTTGGCGGTCGCCAATCACAGCCGATGTTTCGAAATCGACCCTGCCTTGCTGGAGGTAGCCTTTGACCAAACCCAGCTTGGGCTTGCGGCAACTGCAGTTGTCTTCATCGAAGTGCGGGCAGATCAGGACATCATCAAACTTCACCCCTTGGGATTCAAAGATCTCCATCATCATATTGTGCGGGGCATCGAAATCTTCCTGCGGGTAGCTGCTGGTTCCCAGACCGTCCTGGTTGGTGACCATCACCAATTTATAACCGGCATCCTGAAGCTTCAGCAGTGCAGGGATCACAAAAGGCTCCAGCTTGAGCTTGTCGAGGCGGTCTACCTGGAAGTCGATTGGTGGTTCAACGATCAGGGTGCCGTCACGGTCGATAAATAAGATTTTTTCCTTGCTCACAGTGTTGTCCTTTCTCTTAATTTTGTCCTAGCTGCTCTCGGATGAAGGCCAGTGTTTTTTCACATTCGTCGCGATTACCGATACTGATACGGATACAGTTCTCGATCGGCGAGCGGCGCAAGATAATGCCGTGGTCCCACAGGGCGCTGAACAGGGCATCAGCGTCAGGGAATTTCACCAGCAAGTAGTTGCCGTAACCCTCGTACACGGTAACACCTTCCAACATCCCGAGCCCTGCCTGAAGGTAGGCACGGTTGGCGCTGATATCCAATACTTGGAACTTGGTTTTGGCACGCCCTGCAGGGGAGAGTGCCTGTACCGCGATATCGGTCACCGGAACTGGGACAGGATATGGGGCAATGACTTTCAGGAGCAACTCAATCACTTCCTGGTTGGCAATGGTAAAGCCACAACGAAGGCCGGCAAGGGCGAAAGCCTTTGATAAAGTACGCAAAACTACCAAGTTAGGGTATTGCTCCAGCATGTTCGCCGTTGTTTCTTCGAGGCAGAAATCGATGTAAGCCTCGTCAACGACAACCAGAGCCTTGCCCTGGGTCATATCCAGCAGGGATTCGATATCTTGGCGCTTGATAAGGTTGCCGGTTGGGTTGTTCGGGCTGCAGACAAAAACCAGCTTCACACCGTCAAGGTTTTCGCGGATACCCTCCAGATCCAACTGCCAATCAGCAGTCAGTGGAACGGTCTTCGTCGCGACATCGAAGGTTTCCGCACTGATGGCATACATGCCATAAGTTGGTGGGCAGTACAGAATACTGTCTTGGTTTGGCTCGCAGAAAGCGCGGATCAGTAGCTCGATACCTTCATCGGCACCGCGTGATGTCAATACCTGCTCAGGGCGTACCGAAGCATAATCGGCATAGGCTTCAATTAGCTCTGCAGGCTGGCAGGTACTGTAACGGTTGAGGCGATCGCATTTGATATTGTATTCGTTGGCAAACGGAGATTCGTTGGCATTGAGCCAGATATCGCCACTGCCGCCAAGACGGCGGGCTGACTGGTAAGGCGTCAGTTCGCGAACAGTTTTACGTGCCAGTTGCTCAATCTTCATGTTACGCCCCTTTAGTTACATCTTGTGCCGCAGCCAGTTTTTCAACCCGGATAGTGACAGCGCGTTTGTGGGCATCAAGGCCTTCTGCTTCGGCGATAGCGACAACGGTTGGTGCCAACTCTTTCAGGCCATCGGCACTCAACTCTTGCACTGTCATGCGCTTGCTAAAATCAGCGAGTCCCAGGCTTGAATAAGTACGGGTGTAGCCGTAAGTCGGCAATACGTGGTTGGTACCAGAGGCATAATCACCAACTGATTCCGGTGACCAGTTACCAAGGAAAATTGAACCGGCGTTGTCTAGTTGAGAAACCAGATCACGCGGATTGCGGGTTTGCACAATCAAGTGCTCCGGCCCGTAGTGATTGGAAATAGACACACACTGGGTCAGGCTTTCCGCCACAATCAAAATGCTTGAGCCCAGCGCCTGGCGGGCAATGTCTGCTCGCGGCAGGGCTTTTAGCTGCTGCTGGATAGCGTCGGCTGTGCGATCGGCAATGCTTGGGTCGGGCGTTACCAGCACTACCTGTGAATCAGGGCCGTGCTCGGCTTGGCTGAGCAAGTCGGCGGCAATGAAATCTGGATCTGCGCTGCTATCGGCAATGACCAGTACTTCGGATGGGCCTGCTGGCATATCAATCGCAGCACCACGGAAGTCATTACTGACCTGACGTTTTGCTTCGGTGACAAAGGCATTACCCGGGCCGAAGATTTTATCTACCTTGGCAACGGATTCTGTACCGTAAGCCATCGCCGCAACCGCCTGCGAACCACCGACATTGTAGATCTCGTTAATCCCACACAGTTTGGCGACATAAAGGATTTCGTCGGCGATAGGCGGTGGTGAACATAATACGACCTGGCGACAGCCTGCAATCTGGGCTGGTACGCCGAGCATCAATACCGTTGATGGCAGTGGTGCACTTCCGCCTGGGATATACAAACCCACAGAGTTGATTGGGCGGGTAACCTGCTCACAGACTACACCCGGCTGGGTTTCCACCCGCAACGTCGGTTGTTTTTGTGCTTTGTGGAAAGTGGCGATATTTTGGTAGGCCTGTTGTAGCGCCTGCTTCATCTCATCGCTCAGCCTTTCTGAAGCTGCAGAGACTTCCTCGGCACTCACCTTGATACTGTCCGGCTTGATGCCGTCGAATTTCTCAGTCAACTCAAGCAAAGCTTGGTCGCCACGGTTACGGACATCACCAATGACGCCTTCGACAATCGCAGTGATGTTGGCACCTTCAGTGATCGCAGGGCGCTCAAGCAGGCTTTCTTGTTGGTTTTCGCTCAGGGATTGCCACACAACGGTTTTCATTGCTTACTCCATCATCTTTTCGATAGGTAGTACAAGGATTGAGCTTGCGCCCAGTTCTTTGAGTTGCTCCATGGTTTCCCAGAACAAGTTTTCAGAGCTGACAAGATGTACTGCCACGCGGCTCTTATCTTGTGACAGCGGCAGTACCGTTGGGTCTTCGGCACCCGGTAGCAGGGCTTTGATTTGGTCAAGGCGCTCAGCGGGTGCGTGTAGCATGATGTACTTAGATTCTTTGGCCTGGATAACACCCTGCATACGGGTTAGCAGGCGGTCAATCAGGGCTTGTTTGTCGGCAGACAGTTCGCCGGTCTGCTGGATAAGCACTGCTTTGGAGCGCAGGATCACTTCGGCTTCTTTCAGGCCGTTGGCTTCCAGGGTTGCGCCGGTTGAAACCAGGTCACAAATAGCATCGGCAAGGCCTGCACGCGGGGCGACTTCCACCGAGCCGTTGAGCATACAGGTACTGAATTGCACGCCTAGCTCGTCCATGTAGCGCTTCACCAACTGCGGGTAGGTCGTTGCAATGCGCTTGCCTTGCAGGTCTTGCGGGCCGTTGTACTCGGCATCTTTGTCGATCGCAATGGACAGGCGGCAACCACCGAAGTCCAGGCGGCGTAGCTTGATATAGTCGGCTGGCTCGCCACGGGCTTCACGCTCAAGGCCGACTTCTTCCAGCTCGTTTTCACCGATGACACCCAGATCTACAACACCGTCCATGATCAGGCCCGGGATATCGTCATCACGAACCAGCAATAGGTCGATAGGCATGTTTTCAGAGTGAACCACCAAGCGCTCACCCATCATGTTGAACTTCACGCCGCAACGCTTGAGTAGCTCCTGGCACTCTTTGCTCAGGCGTCCTTTCTTTTGAATTGCAATTCGTAGTCGTTGTGTCTGCATTGTTTTAATCCCTGTACTCGATGTTGAGCCTGAAAACGAAAAAACCCTCGGAAGATATCTCTTCCGAGGGCCTTGTAATCTGTGCTTAGCGACCGCTGGAAGAGTTTTCTTGCGTCTTCCAGAGCGAGGCGTATCCTCCCGAAAGACTAATCAGGATGATGATGGTGATGTAGGTTAACCATTGGGATACGCATAGATATGTACTCTGTATAAATCATTATTAACGCTTGCTTGTGATTCACACTAACGAAGCTGGATTTATTTTGCAATAGCAATTTTACGGAAATTTTAAATTTTTACCAAGCTGGTATTTTGGGTTGGATGAAACCTAACCAAATAGGACTGTAAAGCGAAGATTGTAGACGGTTTTTTGCTTTTACGCTGAAAGTGGGAAATATGTCTCGCAACAAGAAAGAATACGATTTGTTAACGATTGGTGGGCGTGCAGTAGTGTCAGGTGTGGGAAGGTTTATTCTGTTTAATGAATAATTTTGCCTGGGTGAAAAACTCCCCTAGATCACTAGGGGAGGGGAGCCGTGAAGTGGTGTGGATTGACCCGCCTTTTTAGCCACAGCACTTTTTGAATTTTTTACCGCTGCCGCAAGGGCACGGGTCATTGCGCCCGACTTTGTCGCTGACAACAGGGGAAGGCTTGTTTTCTTCAACAGCGGGTGGCGCTGGGTATTCGCCATCGATGTAAAACCACTGGGGGTTGCCGTCCACTACCTCTTTGAGGAAACGTGAACGTTCATGGAGGCAATATTGATCGTCACCTTCTTGGTAGAAGGCTTTGAATTCGACATAACCCTCGACGTCGGTTGCAATTTCACTGTTGATCACTTCTAGCCCCAGCCATTGGCTATTTACCGATTCTGCAATGGCTTCACGGTATTGTTCAGCCTCGCAACTTGGATGGTAGGTAGCCACAACGTAGTCCACTAAGCCCAATACATGGGCACTGTAGCGTGAGCGCATGAGTTGTTCTGGGTGGGTCGCAAGGCTTGGGTTTTGGTGGATAGGTTGGCAGCATTCCGCCAAAAGGCGTTGGCTGCCACAAGGGCATGACGAGATTGGTTGGGTCATGGTTTACTCGGTAACTTTTGCTCAAACACTGTGACCCATTTTAAAGATTCCATATAGGTCTCTGCAACGACTGATTCTTCGAGTTTGAGCGCCTGACATAAGCGTTTGATGGTTTGCCAATCCGCTTGGTCATGGGCAACAGCCAAACGCAGGATCCCTCCCAGATAACCACGGCGATTGATCAGGGCGTGCTGAACTGTCTCGTCCAAGGGGAGTTGATCGATAAGCGCTTCAATGGGCTGCTCCAAAATGCTATCGAGCAATGAAAACAGCCCGGTCAAAAAGGCTTCGTTGCTATCGATCGGTATCTGTAGGTGTTGGCTTAATTGCTCGCTAAATCGTGCTCGTTGTAGTGATAGGAAGTATAGCGATTCTGGTTTTTTTTCAACGGCATGAGAAGTTGCAACAAAGGTGACAAAACGCCTGAGCTTTTCCTCGCCGAGATAGATCAATGCTTGCTTGAACGAAGAGATCGGCTTGGCACGGGTATAAGTTATGTTATTGACATGGCGTAGCAACTTATAAGAGAGCGTTACATCAGTCGCAATGATCTTCTCGATCTTGTCAAAGTTGACCTCGACGCGGCTGATTTCTTTGTAGAGCCGAAGGGTTGTGAGCGCCGAAGGCTCAAGCGCTTTTTTGCGAACGATTTCTGGCCGGCTAAAAAAGTAGCCCTGGAAGAGATCAAAACCGGCCTCACTGGCTGCCATAAACTCCTCGTGAGTTTCGACTTTCTCTGCCAAAAAGGTAATCTTGCTGCCTTTTTCTTTTAGGCGACGGATGAAAAACCCAGCCTTCGCCAGCGGCGTTGCCCGAAGATCAAACTTGATAATATGAACAAACGGGATGAAGCGGTTCCATTCCGGTGTCGGGGTGAAATCATCTAATGCCAAGGTGTAGCCAGCTTGGTAGAGTTCCATGACGGCAGCAAGCAGATTATCATCTGGCTGGCAGGTTTCCAGTATTTCGATGATGAAGCTTTTTTTCGGAAACAGTAGCGGTATACGGTTTATCAGGCTACCGTGCGGAAAATTGATAAAGGCTTTTTTACCGGAAGCGACGTCACTGTGGCCGGTGCTGAGGAAGTTGTCAGTCAGCAGGCGATGAGTGGCATGTTCTTCATCAACATCAGGGAAACTGTTGTTTGGACCGTCTCGGAATAACAGCTCATAGCCGATGGTGTCTTTGTCCCTGTTTAAGACTGGCTGTCTGGCAAGATATGAATTCATGTAAGTAAATAATCGATCTTACGTTGGTGGTGCCATTATTAATGTAGTTGCATTTGATGATTAATGTATGGCTTTTCATACAAAGTATGACAAAAATAAGCCTAATAAGACAGTGTTACATTTTTTTGCCAATTAATAATGATACTGATGATGGAATTATTCGTGAGCATAATGGATAATCCGCGGCTTTCCGAAAAAATTTTGTGTAACTCATGACCGTATTCACAATCATACAAGCGGGATTGCTTGTAGGTGGACTGGTTTTTATCGCTATGTTGCTTCTTTCATGGCGTAAAAATCGAGAGCAGGAAGCACAAACAAAAATCTTACCTATTGGCCTGATTGGCGGCTTTGCCAACTTCTGTGACACCTTGGGTGTCGGTAGCTTTGCTATCAAAACTGCAGGCTATAAACAATTTAAGCTCATAGACGATCAACTGCTACCGGGAACGCTCAATTGTCAGGCGGTTCTAGCAACCGTGGTTCAGTCACTGATTTTTCTGACTGCCGTGGATGTCGACCCGACGACCATGGTTTCCATGGTGCTGGCAGCCTGTTTGGGAGCAACCTTTGGTGCCCGTTTGGTTTCCAGTTGGGATCGCCAGTTGATCCGCTTGGTTATGAGTGGGGCCTTGCTGGTGGTAGCGAGCTTGATGTTGACAGGACAGCTCAAGCTGTTCCCGCTTGGAGGCCTGGAGCTTGGTCTGTCAGGTTGGAAATTGGCGGTAGCTATTGCGGGTAACTTCCTGTTCGGCGCGCTGATGACAGTCGGCATCGGCCTTTATGCCCCATGTATGACCATGGTTTACCTATTGGGTATGCACCCGTTGGCGGCGTTCCCAATCATGATGTGTTCGTGCGCCTTCTTGAGCTTTTTCTCGGCGGGTGGCTTTATCCGAATGAACCGCATCAACAGCCGTGCGGCGTTGGTGGTTGCGATAACTGGCCCAATTGGTGTAGTGATTGCAGCGTATCTGGTTAAGTCACTTGATCTGCACTTGTTAGCTTGGTTGGTCATTGGTGTGGTGCTATATACCTCGATTACCATGTACCGCTCGTGGTCAAAAGAGCGCGCGCTTGCTGGCAATGAAGCACTGGCAGATTCTGCTAAATAGGCTGTTGTATCCTACCAGCAGTGAAAAAGGTACGCATGGCGTACCTTTTTTATTGTCTGTGTTTGGCTGTGGCGACTGTGATTGGGTGTAACTAGCGTTAGTTAAGGCTGAAAATCACGTGTTTCCAGTTCGCAACCCTGCGGGGTACAAACCAATACAGAGCCATGATCATACCAGTCTCCGAGCACAATCCGACGTCCGTCTTCGCCGTTGACAGACAGGGCATGTATATCAGGGCGATGGGTATGGCCGTGGATCATCTGGTTGACCCCAAGCTCTGCCATAACATGGACAACCTCTTCTGGGGTAACATCCATAATGGCTTGGCTTTTAGCCTGGTTGGTCTGGCTGCTACCACTTCGCATCTTCTCCCCGATACGCTGGCGATAGCTCAGTGGCAGGCGGAAAAACAACCATTGGATAAAGCGGTTGTGTACCTTTTTTCGGTAGCGCTGATAGCCTTCATCCAAAGTGCACAAAGTGTCACCATGTAGGATCAGGGTGGCGGTACCGTAAAGATCAACAACTGTGTGTTCGGGTAGAAGTTCGACGCCGGTTTCTTGGCTAAATCGCTTGCCTATCAGGAAATCACGGTTGCCGTGGATGAAGTAGCAAGGCACACCGCTATCGGTAAGTTGGCGGAAGGCCGTTTTTATTTGCTGGTGGAACGGGGAATCATCATCATCGCCTATCCACATTTCAAATAGATCGCCCAATACATAAAGGGCATCAATACCACGGGCTTCGGTGGACATAAAACGAAGGAAGCAGGCAGTGATGTCAGGCCTGTCGGCACTCAGGTGCAGATCGGAAATAAAAAGTGTGGTCATAGCAGGGAAGGGTGGCACAACGGCCACCCTTTGTGAAGCATTACTCTTCGATAGTTACGTTGTTGATAACAACTTCTTCTACCGGTACGTCCTGGTGTACGTAGCCCCAGTTACCTGTTGCTACGCCTTTGATTTTGTTCACTACGTCCATGCCTTCAACAACTTCAGCAAATACGCAGTAACCCCAACCGTCAGGTGTTTCTGATTTGAAGTCCAGGAATTTGTTGTCGTTCACGTTGATGAAGAACTGAGAGCTAGCAGAATGCGGCTCCATAGTACGTGCCATTGCCAGTGTGCCCACTTTGTTGCTTAGGCCGTTGCTTGCTTCGTTTTTGATTGGTGCACGAGTTTCTTTTTCTTCCATGCCAGAAGCCATGCCGCCGCCCTGGATCATGAAACCATCGATAACGCGGTGGAACAAAGTACCGTTGTAGAAACCGTCACGGCAGTACTGTAGGAAGTTTGCACAGGTCTCAGGTGCTTTTTCAGTGTTTAGTTGGATTTTGATGTCACCAAAAGTAGTGTGAAGCGTTACCATGAGCTTGTCCTTTAAATAGGTGTATATTGCTTTAAATATTGGATTCTATCTTACCCGGTCTAGCCGTCAATAATAACCGTCAGAGTTAGCAAACTCTGTGATAAATAGGCGAAATCTTGACCTTTTGCTTAACTATAGAATATGAGCGGAGGCTTGGCACCATGGACTATGGTTGTAGAGGCTGAGCGATTGCGGCAGTATCCTTGGCGATATTGTTGCAGAATCGTCCCGATGGCGTGATTTTCCTTGCCATAGGCAGCCAATAAAGGTGTAATTACCCTCCTGAAATGTAACCCCACCAAATGAGTATTGAAGAGACATGTTGAAGATCTATAACTCACTGACAAGACAGAAAGAGGAATTTAAACCCATTCAGCCAGGTAAAGTTGGCATGTATGTCTGTGGGGTTACCATCTACGATTTGTGTCACATCGGTCACGGCCGTACGTTTGTGTCATTCGATGTGGTTTCGCGTTACCTGCGTTACTCGGGTTACGATCTGACATTCGTTCGTAACATCACAGATATTGATGACAAGATCATCAAGCGTGCAGCGGAAAATGGCGAAAGCTGTGATTCATTGACCGAGCGCCTGATTGGCGAAATGCACGCTGACTTCGATGCTCTGGGCATGAAGCGTCCTGATATTGAACCTCGCGCGACGGAATTCATTGCCGAAATTATCACTATGTGTGAGCGCCTGATTGAGCGCGGCTTCGCTTACGTGGCGGACAATGGCGATGTGATGTTCGAAGTGAGCAAGTTCGACGAATACGGCAAGCTGTCTAAGCAAGACCTTGATCAGCTTCAGGCCGGTGCCCGCGTTGATATCGAAACAGCCAAGCGTAGCCCGCTTGATTTCGTGCTGTGGAAGATGTCCAAGCCGGGTGAGCCAACTTGGGAATCACCATGGGGCGCAGGGCGTCCGGGCTGGCACATCGAATGTTCTGCAATGAACTCGGCTATCCTTGGCGATCATTTCGATATCCACGGTGGTGGTTCTGATCTGCAGTTCCCGCACCACGAGAATGAAATTGCCCAGTCTTGCTGTGCAACGGGTTCACAGTACGTGAATACTTGGATGCACAGTGGCATGGTAATGGTTGACCGTGAGAAGATGTCAAAATCACTGGGTAACTTCTTTACTATCCGTGATGTGCTGGGTCACTACGATGCTGAAACCGTGCGTTACTTCCTGATGTCTGGCCACTACCGTAGCCAGCTAAACTATAGCGAAGAAAACCTCAAGCAGGCCCGTTCAGCCCTTGAGCGCCTGTACACGTCACTACGTGGCCTAGATACTTCTGTTGCTGCTGCAGGCGGTGACGAGTTTATCGCACGCTTCAAAGAAGCAATGGACGATGATTTCAACACGCCAGAAGCTTACTCTGTGCTGTTTGATATGGCGCGTGAAATCAACCGCCTGAAAGCGGAAGATATCAATGCGGCATCTGCGCTGGGTGCACGTATGAGTGAGTTGGCAGATGTGCTTGGCCTATTGGCGCAAGAGCCTGAAGCTTTCTTGCAAGGTGGCCCTGACGAAGACGTCGCTGAAATCGAAGCGCTTATCCAGCAGCGTCTGGATGCCCGTGCAGCAAAAGACTGGGCAGCGGCTGATGAAGCCCGCGACAAGCTGACCGCAATGGGTATCATCCTGGAAGATGGACCTCAAGGTACAACTTGGCGCCGTAAGTAAAGAATAACCTTCTTTGAATTAATTAAGCCGGAGTGAAAACTCCGGCTTTTTTTATATCTTATAATCAAAAATCACATCAAGATCACCATTCGAAACTTATATGCTCAATTTCGAGCGCTGCTGATCACACATAGCGAAAGTCATGCTACTGAAATATTAGCGAATCATTATTATGCTTATACAAAACAAGACAATAACAACGTATGGACTAGGACATAATAATGAAAACAGCTTGCCTTGCAGCCGTGATTGGCAGTGCCTTACTTGCTTCCCCAAGCTTTGCCCAAATCGGCACTGACGAAACCAACAGTGATAAAGTGGTCGTAGCCCACCGTGGTGCTTCCGGCTACCTACCGGAGCATACCTTAGCCGCCAAAGCGCTGGCCTATGCCATGAAGCCGGATTACATCGAGCAGGATGTCGTCATGACTAAAGATGACAGACTGGTCGTGCTGCATGATCACTACCTTGACCGTGTCACCAATGTTGCCGAGGTGTTCCCCGACCGTGCCCGTAAAGATGGCCGCTACTACGCCATTGATTTTACTCTGGCCGAAATCAAGCAGCTAAGCGTGACTGAAGGCTTCAACATCAAAGAGGGTAAGCAGGTGCAGGGCTTCCCTGAGCGCTTCCCGATGTGGCAGTCAGATTTCAAAGTGCCGACCTTTGAAGAAGAGATCGAAATGATCCATGGCCTGAACAAAACCTTGGGTTATGACATCGGTATCTACCCAGAAATCAAAGCGCCTTGGTTCCACCGCCACGAAGGCAAAGACATCAGTGCTGCTGTACTCAAAGTGCTCAAGCAATACGGTTATACCAGCAAAGACAGCAAAGTGTATTTGCAGACATTCGACTTCAATGAGCTCAAGCGAATTCATGATGAGTTGATGCCGGCAATGGGAATGGATGTCAAACTGGTCCAGCTGATGGCTTACACCGATTGGAACGAAACCATGGAGTACGGCAAGGACGGCAATGCGCAGCCTTACAGCTATGATTGGATGTTCGAACCAAATGGCATGGCTACAGTTGGCAAATATGCCGATGGCATTGGTCCTTGGAAGCCAATGGTTGTGTCTGATGAGTCAACCAAAGGCAATATCAAGCTAACGGGCTTGGTCAAGGCTGCCCATGAAGCTGGCATGCAGGTACACCCATATACCTTCCGTTCGGATGAAGGACGTATCCCGGCCTATGCCAATGACTTCAACGATATGCTAGATATTTTCTACAACACCGCCGATGTAGACGGGGTGTTTACCGACTTCCCAGATAAAGCGGTGAACTTCCTGCATAACTAGCCTTAGCGTGTTGGACACAAATGAGATTTTAAAACGGCACCCATACAGGGTGCCGTTTTTCTATCTGTGCGATCAGCTAAATCTACCCTCTAGTATCAGAGGTGTTCAGGTAACTGGGTTCCGCATTTTTTGCAGAAGTTGGCATCGTTCTCGTGGCCGCTGGCCGAGCAGTTGGTGCAGCGGATCAGCTCACGCTGCGTTTTCATTTCTAGGCTGAGTTCTGCGGTGATGATCCCGGTAGGCACGGCCAGAATTGAGTAACCGAGCAGCATGGTAAACGCTGCAATGGCTTTACCTATATCTGTCTGCGGCACGATATCGCCATAGCCAACGGTGGTAATGGTGACGATGGCCCAATAGATGCTGGTGGGGATACTAGTAAATCCGTTGTCAGGCCCTTCAACGATGTAGAGCAACGAACCAAGGACAGTAACCAATATGGCAACTGTGCTGAAGAACACCAAGATTTTGCGCTGTGCCATCAGCAGGGAGCGCAGCAAGATATTGGAGTCTTTGAGGAAACGGGCCAGTTTGAGGATCCGGAAGATTCGCATGACCCTGATCAGGCGTATGATAAGTAGGTAGTTTGATCCCGGGAACAGGAAAGCCAGATAGCTGGGTAGGACTGCAATTAAGTCAATCACACCGTAAAAACTGCGTGCATAGGCCCACGGCTTGGGAGAGCAGTATAGGCGCAGCGCATATTCAATCGTGAAGAGAATAGTGAAAACCCATTCGAGAACCGTCAATGCTTCGCTGTATTTGAAATCAACCGAACGGATGGTTGATAGGATCAAGATAAGCTCAGAGCATAGAATGGCGATAATCAACGCGATGTCGAAGTTTCGGCCCGCTTTGGTCTGGGTGCCGAAGATAATTTGGTAGAGGCGCTGTTTACGGGTCAGGGTAACCAAAGCGATAGGTCTCATTAATTTACGATAAGTGTATAAATAATAAACCTAATTATTGTTGAGGGGTAAGCACTATTGTTCTTTTGTCGAGCGGTGTGACACAAGGCCGGAAGCTTTGTTTAAAAGCTATCCGGCCATAACGAGGGCAGGAGACGGGTGACTGTTGTTGGCCCCAGCTTTGTTAAGCAAGGCCCGGGAACAAGGCACGCAGTCCGTTGGCTATAAACTCAATACCCAATGCGGCCAGAATCAAACCCATGATACGGGTAATGACGTTGATGCCGGTCTGGCCTAGGAAACGAACGATAATCGGTGCGGCACGGAACAGCAGCCAACAGCAAAATGCAAAAGCGACAATGGTCACTGCAATGCCTATCGTGCTGCTCATCCCCGGGTAACGTGAACCGTAGACAATAGTAGAACTAATAGCACCAGGGCCTGCCATTAAAGGCATGGCAAGTGGAACAACACCGATCTGCTCGCGGCTGATAGATTCGGATTTTTCCTGCTTGTTCTGTTTATCTTCACCGAGCTTACCGCTCATCATCGAAAACGCGATTGTCAGCAGCAGTAGGCCACCGGCAACGCGGAACGAGTCGAGGGATATACTGAACATATCGAGCAAAAGCTGGCCTGCCAGTAGCGAGACAGTCAGGATCACAGCAACGGCAAGGTTGGCTGTCAGGGCTGTTTTATTGCGTTCTTCCGGGCTCATGTGGCCTGTCAACGAGACGAAGATAGGCATAATCCCGACCGGGTTGACAGCAGCTATCAGGCCAACGAAAAACTGCAGAAAAATGGCTAATTCAAGTGATTGCATATGGAGTTTAGTGCTAATTATGGGAGTTTAGAGCCCAACAGGTACCCAGTGTAGCCAAAGGTCGGAAAATTGTGTCACGGGAAAGCACGACAGAGTCAGCAAGGCTTGTTCTTCCAATGATCTAACCTTCGATTAAAACAGTATAAACCTGTTGATCGGCGATACTTTAAGCCAATTGTCTGACTTTCACCAATTAAAAATAGTTATATCTTTCCCTATTTTAAGTTATTTATGAATATCTTGTTGCGC
>NZ_JACSOF010000088.1:0-27423 GCF_014349205.1 Photobacterium sp. BZF1 | reverse complement strand
GGTGAAGGTGTCTTCACTGGAGTACCCGCCATTTTTGTCAGACTACAGATCTGCCCTGTTGGCTGTGCTTGGTGTGATACCAAACAAACATGGAATGCCGAACCGCAGGACCATGGTTCTATCGAAGACGTGATGGCGAAAACAGCTGATTCTCCAATTTGGACCGAGATAGACGCTGACGGCATCGTTAATTTACTCAAGCAGCAAGGGTACACCGCCAAGCACGTAGTGATCACTGGGGGTGAACCTTGTATCTACGATTTGCTGCCATTGACTACCGCTTTAGAGCAAGCCGGATTCCAATGCCAAATCGAAACCAGTGGTACTTCAGAAGTCCTCGCGACCCAAAACACTTGGGTAACGGTTTCGCCGAAAATCAACATGAAGGCCAAACTTCCAGTACTAGCAAGTGCACTGGAACGCGCAGATGAAATCAAGCACCCGGTGGGCACCCAAAAAGATATCGACCAGTTAGATGAATTAATTGACGGCAAAAATCTTAAAGCTGACGTCAATATCGCGCTACAGCCTATTAGCCAGAAGCCACGGGCAACAGAGTTGTGCATTGACACCTGTATCAAACGTAACTGGCGCTTATCTATCCAGACCCATAAATATCTCGCTATCGCCTAATAGGCTGATACCTAAACATATATAGTATCTGGGAGGCTGTCTTATTTACAGGACAGCCGCTCTATATACGAGACACATCTCCTTTCTTAACTTTGCACCTTTTTGTCCTATCTATACTCAGCAGAAAACAAATACCAATAAAGATTCATGACCTATTGGGGAAATTATTATGCGCAGTTATATGGGATATGCCCTGCTGTTTCTCAGCAGCCTGCTGCTTGCTGCTTGTGGAGACAGCAGTGAAACCGCCGCTCCTGTAGCAGGCACACCAGTACCTGTTTCCACCACCTTTACAGTCTCAGTTGATGCACCCGAAGGTATAATCCTTGCCAATCAATCCAGCTTCTCTCTAATACAACCCGCCTATGCTAATGCGGTGAAAGATCTCACTGAACAGAACTTTGCTGCAGTTTGGTTGGATGATACAGGAAAAGTATTTGATTCAATTAATATTACACGTCTGGAGTCTCAAGGTGATGGGAAATATGTCCTAGATGCAGGTACCCGACCTAGGATCAATGCCGTGTTGTTAGTTGACTTAGATGGTGTCCCTGAATTCACTGTAGGTGAGAACCTACCTACAGGCTTATACATGACGCCGCTGGCTGCTGAGCGCTTGGCCATTTCTCTAGAATCATCACTGACATACTATGCCCTTGCCTTGCGAGTTTCTGCTGACGGAAGTTGGGGGGTCTTTTCCGATGTATTCGAGTCAGCGGCTCAAGGTGCAGTTGCATTAGCGCTTGAAGATATTAACAAGATCGCCATTGATATCCGCGATACGCTCTTTCCGCAAATTGGTGTCCAGGGGCTGACTCTTAAAGATCTAATGAGCCTGACGATCGTGCAAACCATGACGGAAGGCCGGCTTGAGCGTTATTTTACTGAACAATCTGCAGTTGTTGCCAATATTCTGGCTATCCTAAATGACGGCTATTGGGAAATCAGTGCTACGGAAAGCAATGATGGCAAAGGTATTTTTGCTGACTCAACCTCTTATGACGGCAACGAAACCACCATTACGGAATACAGCTGGGATAAGACTGGCAGTGACGATATCACCCTTAGTGAATTATTCACTTACCTAAGTAACTCAACCGCATTTGGAACTGAAGACATTCGTTCGCAAGTCCTTACTGATCAAGGTTGGATAGGGTTATTTGAATACCTCAAGGTACAATTTTCCACCGATCGTAGTGCATTGCTTACAGATGCCGCATTAAATACTTCAGATGAAAGAGGTGTGACCTTAGAAGCCAGGGTGTATTCACTCGCCGGGAAGAAAATGCACGACTTTCTATCTAGCAGGGAGAATCATTATCTGACCCGGTACATTCCGGATGACACCACATTCGCCGATGGCTCTTCCGGTTTTTATTTCACCTGGCGCCCAGAAAGTGAAACCTACCTGTTGTGTGATAACACCAACGACAAAGATACCTGCCGTGTTTATCCAATTCTGACGCCAGATGCCGGTTTTACCTCCCTAGACGATGTCAAGACACCATTGTTCGATATTGGTATTACTATCGATCAGGTCAATGGCTTCAAACTCAGCGATAACATTGTTGCCGAGTTTATCAGCGATGATTTCTTCACCGTCCGATACTGGAGTCGGATTGCTGCCAACGAATGGACTATCCAAGATACCGGTGTTTGGGCTCCTGCGACAATATCAGGCAGGCCTGTGATCCGGTTCGATGTACCAGATATCATCAAGCAAATTGCTGACGATTACCCATACAATGGTCGCAACCTCTTTCTTGTCGAAGACCGGGGCTTCGTGAACATCGGTGAGGTATTGCTTGAGTTGGCTGAGTTTAATTTCTCAGGCTTTGATAACGATGCCAAAGCTCAGATCTTTGCGGCAGCAAGCCGCGATAACCTGCCACCATTTGGCGAATGTGCCTTCGGTAATACTGGTTTAGCCAACGAAGGTCTATTCCTCAATGCGGTCATTGAATGTGGTGGTGATGAGCGTTTCACCACTCAATCAGTTACTGACCTTGTCGACAAGACCTTGGTGCAGATCAGTGAAGAAGGTGAAATTACTGCCCACATCCTACGTAGTGACAATAGTTGGGAGCATTATCGAAATACCCTCCAAGAAGCAGGCTCACGGATCTGGTCCCTGACCGAAGATGGCTACTTGAAACTCATCGGTGATACCAACATCGAAGATGAGTTCGACTATTGGTCTTTGACAAGCTATGAGTACCAGCAAAACCTATTAGCCATTAAGGTGTTCAGCCAACAAGGCCAACAAGCCCAAATCTCTAGCCTAATGGCCCGTGAGTATCTGCCAGACTCTCTGGCTGCATGTATTGACGGCGACTCAGGCTGGGATCCGGCGACAACCACACCCGTTGTCAAAGAAACCTTGGCTAACTACAACACCCAGGTACAGCAGTGTAAAGAGGTTTGGTTTGGCCGAAATCCAGTATTTACCAAAGCCCTTCTGATTGGCCAAACGGGGAATAACAGCGATGATAAAGCCCTGATATTCGCCAGCGACACAGGGGGTGAAGGTGGTAATCACAGTAACCCAGACACAGCACGTTACCTTAAATTAAGTGACGATTTCCAAGGTGACTTTTTCTTAGGCAGCTATGTCGATGGAAGTGGCTGTGGTTTCAACTTCGACATTCTCTGGAAAATAGAAGATGATGGCACCCTGTATTACGAAGCGGTCGACGGCTCAATGAATGAGCGGATCCAGATCACCGATACCGATGGTTTGAAACTGGCAATCAAAGCATTTAATCACCAGAGCCGTTGGCAAACCGACGAAACCCTGCTCTATGGCAGTGATGAAGGTGAAATCTGGAGTGACATCGTCACCCTGATTGATGCCAGCCAAGTGCCGAATGTGGTACCGGTTGAGCCGCCACCACCCGTTGAGGAAGAAACCCCGCCGGAAGGTGAGACTCCTCCTGCTGAAGGCGAAGAGCCACCAGCAGAAGAACCAACAGGCCCGCCAGCAGGGACTATCCTCAACGATGGCCAAACCTGCGCCTACCTTGAGGTACCGGAGCAACCTGCACCTTAACTCTTTCCCAATCCAAGACAAAGCCTAGGTCATTTCAACATGACCTAGGCTTTCGTTGTATAAACCAACAACACATTTGATCCCAATTAAATTAAAATAACTATTCAGCAAAGAGATTTATCGCTAATCAGGTAGTAAAGATGATCACGTGGAAACACCCTCTTGATGGTTATGAATGGCTCATTCATCAGGTCTGGTATCTTGAGGTGGAAAACAGCGACACCATCGAACAACTGCCACAACTTATTCCCAACCCTAGGGCACACCTGTTGTTTACCCCGCCAGAGCAAGCTTACTGTTATCAAAGTGGCAGCGACCAATTGTCGGGTAAAGGGAGTCACTTGCTGACCGCCAGCGACCGGATACTGACCCTGATAGACAACGCCCCGCTTAAGCGAATTGGTATTACTTTCCGCCCTGAAGGGCTTTACCTGCTTAACAAGTCCAACCTAGCACTAGTCAATCAGTGTGGCTGGTTTGACTGGCTCACCCCCCAGTTCGGTCAGCATTTTCAGCAGCAATTATGGCAATGCGACTCGAAGCAAAGCCTAATCGGTAATATTAAACAACACGTTGGAAGTCTATGCTTTTCAAGCCAAATAGATAAACCCTTCACCACCGCGCAAAAAGCGATTGCCTTGATGGAAGACAGTCATTGTGAAGCTCCTGACCAATACATTGATGTAAACCAGTTGGCCAACTTATGTGCTTGCTCGAGGCGTACACTGGAGCGAAGCTTTCGCCAAGTCACCGGGCTAAGTATCAAAAAGTACCAATTGATGATTAAATTGGAGCTGATGATCCTTGCCCTCTATAAACAGCAGGGAGATATTGATTGGACAGCATTTTCACAGCAATTTGGTTTCAGCGACCAGTCCCATTTGATCAGGCAACTAAAGCAGCAGCTCAAGCGTACCCCTTCCAGTTACCTACAAAACCGGGACCTGACCATCGACGTTTATGGCGACTTTGAATAAGCTACTGCCTTCTTATTATTTTGTCGCAAAAGTCCAATCGCCTATAAGGTAGCTTCGCTAATATAGATACCAGACAACGAGGTAACTATGACTAATTCAACGACACATCTAGCGTCATTTTCGGCATTGAAACAAGGCGACGCTATCGCATTCCACGACACCCTGACAATCCGCCTTATCCAGCCGTCAGATTTAAGCGACATCATCACCATGCTCGGTGACGACAAAGTGACTCAATACCTGTTCTTTGCCCCGGCCGACGAAAGTGTATACCAAGGTTTCTTCGGCCCAATTATTGAGAATACCCAAGAAGCAATAAGTAACGGTGTCTGGCCTGATAATCCAACGTTTGTCATCCGGGACCAACATGACCGTTACATGGGCATGACAGCCATTACTCAGGTGATGTTCTGCCAAGGAAACTATGAAGTAGGCTATCAACTTCCAGCCCATGCTTGGGGGCAAGGTATCGCCACTCAGGCTTGCAAACTGATGACAGAATTGGGGTTCAATGAGTTAGGTAGCCATAAAATCAGTGCTGATTGCTATGCAGCTAACATAGGCTCTTACAAAACAATGGAAAAATGTGGCTATCAACTTGAAGGCCGCCAGAAAGACTATTACAAACTTGAGCAAGGTTTCGATGACAAAGTCTACTATGGCATTACTGCTGCTCAGTATTCCGCTCAACAGTAAATTAACACCAAGAGGCCCAGCATCACTTGGCCCCTACCAAGAACAACAAAGACAAAACAGTGAAATAGCATGTAATTACAAGGCCATAGACAATACCAAGATCACATTCGATTAACCTTTTGCTTAGAATATTTGCTCATCATCACACCCATCCAACACCAACCATCTCTTAACATTTCAAACACATTACAATGTCCACAATAAAAATAAGAGATCATGGAAGATGCGCCTTACTATTGCCAATAAACTGCTACTTACCCTCTTTTCTGTCTTCACTATCGTATTGGTCATTAGCCTTGTCTATGAGGGCAGACAGCAAAAGAAATTACTTGAATCAGTAATCAGCGAGCAGACTCTCGACAAAGCCGGCAACTACTTTGATAGCCTCAATATGATGATGCTGACCGGCACTATGTCGCAAAAGGAAACCTTGCGTGAAAAAGTACTTTCCCACAGCGGCATTGAAAATGTCCGGGTGATCCGCGGCCCCGGCATTACCCAGTTCTTCGGCCCGGGGTTAGACAACCAAGTTCCCGTCGACAGCTATGACCAAAGGGCATTGGCTGGTGAAACCATCGCCGAAACAATTACGACCGAAAATGGCAGCCGACTACTGGTTGCCCTGCCTATGAAAGCCAGTGCCGATTACCGTGGCACCAACTGCTTGCAGTGCCATATCGTACCGGAAAATGATGTCCTGGGTGTCGTCAGGCTTGAGTATGATCTAGCGCCCCTCTACCAGCGGGTCAACCAGCAATTGCTATCCGCAGGCAGTATCATGTCCGCTATCGCCGCAACAGGTTTCTTCTTTACCCTGTTTATGATCCGCCGGATCATTGTCAGCCCGCTCAAACGCCTCTCTGACTTCATGCGCACCACAAGCAAAAATAAAGATCTCAGCCAGCGGCTCAATGAACCCCGGCAGGATGAAATTGGCGAGTTGTGTAATAGCTACGACCAAATGCTGGATAACTTTTCCGGCAGCCTGGTACAAGTCCAACAAACCTCAGAATCTCTCAGTGAACAAGCCAACCATTTGATTTCGGTTTCTTCCCATACCACCCAGGCCGCTGATAGCCAGCGGGTAGAAACCAGCGATATGTTCAGCGCGATGGATACCATGCAGCAACAGCAGCATGACATCGAGCAGCGCACCACGGAATCAGCCACATTAAGTCACCATGCATCAGAATCCGCGATGGCCGGGACTCAACTCGCCGCAGAAGCCGGAGGGAGTATCGAGCTATTGGTCAAAGACATTGAACATGTAAAACTAAAAATCGATCACCTCAACCAGCAAAGCCTCCAGGTCGGCACCATTCTCGACGTCATTCGCAACATCGCCGAACAAACTAACTTATTGGCATTGAATGCAGCAATAGAAGCAGCAAGAGCCGGCGAACAAGGCCGTGGCTTTGCCGTGGTTGCCGATGAGGTGCGCAGCCTTGCCACTCGCACCCACCAAGCCACCGGTGACATCCAGACAATTATCGAAACCTTGCACAATGACTGCGAGGCCTCTGCCGAGGCTATCGACTCAACTTGCCAGACAGCTTATGCCAAGGTCGTCACCATCCATGAGCTCTCCGCCGCTTTATCGGCTATGGGCGATCAGATCCACGTCGTTAACAATCACGCTATCGATATCCAGCAACAAAGTGCCAGCCAGGCCTCATTGGCGGATGGTATCCGTTCAAAAGTCGGGATCATCACCCAACATGCAGACGATACCGCTACCCACGCTCAGGCTTCGAAAGAAATTAGTGTAAATCTTGAACACTTAGCAGAACAATTAGAGCGATTACTGCATCAATTTACCCTTTCAGGCAATAACAAGGGTTGATGCTAAACGTAAGAAAGGTAATATGGTCTCCTTGGACTGTGTATTTGGGGTAACCTACCCTGGCAATACACAAATAAAGTGCCTTAACGGAGAATAATTTACACATGACTTACGCGCCTGTAACAGACGTACTTAGCGGTAAGCTAGCGGTTGACAGTGAAGTCACTGTTCGCGGCTGGATCCGTTCACGTCGTGATTCCAAAGCTGGAATCTCTTTCCTTGCCATTTACGACGGCTCTTGTTTCGACCCGATTCAGGCCGTGGTCCCTAATGAGTTGAATAATTACCAGGAAGAAGTGCTAAAGCTGACAACTGGTTGCTCTGTTGAGGTTACTGGTAAGATTGTTGAATCACCAGCTAAAGGTCAGGATTTCGAACTAGCTGCGACTGAAGTTAAAGTCGTTGGCTGGGTTGAAGATGCTGACACTTACCCAATGGCGAAAACTCGCCACTCTATCGAGTACCTTCGCGAGGTGGCACACCTTCGTCCACGCACCAACGTAATTGGTGCAGTAGCCCGTGTTCGTAACTGCCTATCTCAAGCTATCCACCGTTTCTACCACGAGCAAGGCTTCTTCTGGATGTCTGCGCCACTGATCACTGCATCTGATGCTGAAGGTGCTGGTGAAATGTTCCGCGTTTCAACGCTTGATTTGGTGAACACACCAATGACAGACGCAGGCGAAGTCGATTTCGACAAAGACTTCTTCGGCAAAGAAACGTTCCTAACAGTTTCTGGCCAGCTAAACGCTGAAGCCTACGCTTGTGCACTAAGCAAAGTGTACACTTTCGGCCCGACTTTCCGTGCCGAGAACTCAAACACCAGCCGCCACCTAGCGGAATTCTGGATGGTTGAGCCTGAAGTTGCTTTTGCTGAGCTTGACGATGTTGCCAAACTTGCTGAAGACATGCTGAAGTACGTGTTCAAAGCGGTACTGGAAGAGCGCCGTGACGACCTTGAGTTCTTTGCCCAGCGTATCAACAAAGATGCAATTACGCGTCTAGAGCAGTTTGTTAACTCTGACTTTGCACAGGTTGACTACACCGATGCTATCCAGATCCTGAAAGATTCTGGCCGTGACTTCGAGTTCGACGTTGAGTGGGGCATCGACATGTCTTCTGAGCACGAGCGCTACCTAGCAGAAGAGCACTTCAAAGCACCGGTTGTTGTTAAGAACTACCCGAAAGACATCAAAGCGTTCTACATGCGTATGAACGACGACGGCAAGACTGTTGCTGCGATGGACGTACTAGCACCGGGTATCGGTGAGATCATCGGTGGTTCACAGCGTGAAGAGCGCCTGGAACTACTGGACAAGCGCATGGTTGAGATGAACATCGATCCTGAGCACATGAGCTGGTACCGCGACCTGCGCCGCTACGGCACAGTTCCGCACTCAGGCTTCGGTCTGGGCTTCGAGCGTCTAGTGACATACGTTACCGGTATGGCTAACATCCGTGACGTGATCCCGTTCCCACGTGCACCACGCTCTGCAAACTTCTAATCTCGATTAGAAGAGCGCTGATAAATACCCACAGGACGAGCTATGCTCGTCCTGTTTTTTATGGCACTCATCCCAATAGATATTTCCAATTCGCTTTACCCTCCCCTTATTCCCATTACCTTCTAATTTGGCACCGGCTATACCATCTTGGCTTCATACCTGCACTTTTGACCCAGCTAGGACATATCCCCTTGGCAATGCGCTATATATTGTTATATAGATGGGAATTCAGTGACTTGCTGTAGGGAGGTAATATGATAAAGCGGATTCTAGATAGGTTGGTTTTCGGTGGGCTATTGATTGCTACCCTGCAAATCCCCATGCTGGCCGATCACTACCTGCAGTACCTGTCAGGGTTTTATGATGCGACCACCCAGCAAGTTGAGGCCTACCGAAGCAATGCCCGGCAGCATGGCTTTGACAGTGCCGAAAGTATGGTTTCCTCGCTACTTCAGGAAGACAACCCTGTAGTGCGGGTCGATGCCGAGCAAAAGCTCAAAGTACTGCAGCAGCATGAGATGCTGGAGCAAGGCATGGCAATACTAGCCCACGGCCACCTCGTCGATAAGACCCTGTATATGTTTAACCCAGCAAGGTTCAATGAGCTTCAACGGGTACTTGTCCATTTCACACTCGGGATTCCACTCGATGTCAGCAGCATTGCGTTCTGTATCGTGGCGGCATTGGGGCTTAATCTGGTGCTCTATTTACCTTTTGTTGTATTTCGCCGCCAACACAAAAATACTGTCGGCCCTGTTCCTTCAACAAACTAGCTGGTGAGATTTAATCCAACTGCGAGGGCAAAAATAGCTTGCTGCCTTTGCTAGATAGACTTCCCCTATAGCTTCGAATAAGCTTATGCCCATCTGCTTGAGCCTTTCAAGCCTCCCTAATTCTTATGAGTCCATTATGATCAGAGATGTCACCCTCGCCCCGGCAAACCATTGGGCAAAACCTTTCGTGTCAGAAGTGGCTGAAATTATTAACCTGCTGAAAGAGTATGGTTATGATGCTGCCAGCCTCGCCCGATTAACAGGCCTGCAAGAGAAAAAGCTCTCTGATTGGATGTCTCGCTACAAGCGAGAGCCTGAGAATATTTCCGATATCCCCTACCCTTGCTGGTGTTTCCTCTGTGCGCTGGCTGGACGCCCGAACATTCAGAACAATGGGCAGCCGCTTGAAGTTGACGCCAGAAAAGTCATGCGCGCATTTAAGCCAACCGCGTTCAAAAACAAAACGGCCTTTGAAATGCCAACGGAAAAAGAGTTCAAGCGTGTTATCGGCGACAATACTTTCACCGGCATCACCATCGACAGCCTGTGTGAGGCTTTCCAATGGAAACCGGCTCAGCTCGCCGAAAGTATGGTAAAAGGCACATTGCCGTTTTTGAACTGGTGCCTGATTTTGATGCTTTGCGGTTTCAACATCCAGAAGATGTTGCTCAACCAGCATGAGGGAGAAATCAACCTAGATGAGATTGCTGGGTAAAACAACAAAGGCTGCCGATGGGCAGCCTTTATTTCGTGTTAATGTTCAGGGCTATTCCGTTGCTTCCGGGCGGAATTTGTATTGCACCCCTAGCAGGAAGTTGCGCAGGATCTGATCTTTACACTCGCGGTAGTGCTTGTTGTCAGGCTTTCTGAAAAACGCACTTAGCTCATGCTTGCTCATGTTGAAATCAACACTCTCCATGATTTCCAAAATATCTTCCGCTTTGTAATTCAGGGCAATACGTAGCTTCATGAATATCATGTTGTTGGTCAAGCGAGCTTCTGGCTCAGGCTGTGGCCCTTCTTTCTTGCCACGTTTTTGATTGATTAAGCCATTTAGGAAGATCGCTAGCTCGCGGTCCGTACATTTAGTAAATGCAGGATCATCCTCTTTTTTTAGCCAATCACTAACTTGCTCACGCGTCACTTCGTGCTCAGCAGCAGCAAAAATATTGATCATCGCTGAGTCATTAAAATCAAAGGTATAGCGAAGGCGTCGCAAGATATCGTTATTGAGCACAGTAAACCCTAAAATCAATGCAGTCTTGCCAATATGGCTTGCTGCGGTATGGTCCCCCCCACAACATAAAGCTGCTCGGAGGGTGATGGAAGCGTAGTCTAACAGATATTCGACGTCGAAGATTCATTCGCGCAATCCAAGCTGGTATAGTGCCAACCCAGATTACACAATGAAGTACACATTATGGACCACCAACCGAATAACCCATTACATGGCCTTACCCTGCAAAGGATCCTCGAGGAGCTAGTCGACCATTACGGTTGGGAAGAGCTGGGTCAAATTGTCAAAGTCCGTTGTTTCAACAATGACCCAAGCATCAAATCAAGCCTGAAGTTCTTGCGCCGTACCGAATGGGCACGCAAAGAAGTCGAGCAATTGTATCTCGACACCTTCTTCCTTTAATTGCCGCCGATTAGCGTCAATAACTGCTGGCTCGCGTCTTTCGGTGAGTCAGCATGGCATATCGCAGATACCAGTGCGATTCCGTCTGCGCCCGCTTCAACCACCGCTCTGATATTACTCTCGTTAATCCCACCAATCGCGACTAACGGCAACTGGCTAAATGCAGACGCTTTGGCAAGGCCTTCCAAACCCCATGCATAAACGGTATCGGTTTTGGTCGGTGTCGGGAATATCGCACTCAAGCCAAGGTAATCCAATGGCAGCGACTGGGCAGCCTCAAGCTGCTGTTCATTTTCTACCGATAGTCCCAAGATTTTACCCTCGCCAATCAAGCGGCGGGCTACGTCCGCCGGCATATCTGACTGGCCGAGGTGAACGCCATCTGCATCCACGGCCAAGGCAACATCGACCCGATCATTGATGATCAGCGGGATCCCCGCCGCTTGCAACATTGGCTTAATGGCTTCCGCCCGCTGGATAAAAGCCCGGATATCACCATGCTTTTCACGCAGTTGAACCATAGTAACACCACCCGCAATAGCTTCCCGGATGACCCTTTCCAACAGCTCAATATCCTGATGCTCATCGGTCACCAAGTACAGTCGATAATCGTACATGGCTTTCCCCTTATCGCACGCTAATCTTCAGGCGGGTCTTCAACGTATCTTCATCAAGCTGATAGATAGCATCCAACAAGTTCATCTGCAAGCTACCCGGCCCTGCCGACTTAGCTGCAGCGATTTCACCGGCAACACCAAGAATTGCCGTTGACGAGATGCCCGCACTAACTTCATTGGAGCCAACGGCAGCAAACGCACCGGTCAATGCCGTATGTGAGCAGCCCATGCCTGTAACGAAAGGCATCATTTCGTGGCCGTTATCCAGTGCAACCACACTATCTGGGCTGACAACATAATCTGTGGCTCCGGAAATCACGACAGTACAGTTATGGCTTTCAGCTAGGGCTTTAGCAGCATTCACCGCCGCATCACTGCTATCAAGCGCATCGACACCTTTGCTCTGTGCCGACTCACCTGCCAGTGCGATAATTTCCGACGCATTGCCACGGATGATCAAGTTATCTGCCAGTTTGGCCAGTTGACGGGAAGCGTCGGTACGTAGCTGGCTTGCACCGCAACCGACAGGATCAAGGACAACAGGTTTGCCATTGGCATTAGCTTGCTCCACCGCATAGATCATGCGTGGCAACCACTGGCTATCCAGCGTACCGATGTTGATCACCAAGGCTCCGGCAAAGCCCATCATTTCTGCCATTTCTTCGCGGCTATGTGCCATGATTGGCGATGCACCCACAGCAAGAAGTGCGTTTGCTGTATTGTTCATCACAACGTAGTTAGTGACATTAACAACCAAGGGTTTGCTCTCACGCATCTTCGCCAGGGCATCACACACATGCTGAATCAAGTTCTCAGTGTCGGTATTCAAGGCTGCATTCCTTATTCGTTTTATTAACCGGTAGATTATACCTAAGTTGCCACCGGCATTGGGCTTGATACAACACAAACACAGTTATAATTTGTTAATTGCCTCAATATCTTCCTCTGGCAAGACAATCGCATCAGGCACAACAACCTCTCCGCTGGCATTGGTCTGAATGTCATCTCCCGGGGACCAATCATATCCCTCTTCCGTGGACTGGCAGCCTCCCAGCACCAGAACAAGCAACCCACTAATCATTACCCTCCTGAAATGAATCATAGATACCCCCTCTTTTCTTCTGCGAGTAACTATAGCTTTGGTGAAAAATGGCGGGGGGAGATCTCACTTTTCACGCATTTTTTGTCATCCGCTTTATCCTTGTCCATGATTAATAGATAAAAACAACTCATCCTACCACTTAAGGAAAGCTGACATGGACATCCGCATTACCCACAATGGACCGATTCTTGATATCCAACTCACCCGACCTGGTGCCAAAAATGCCCTGAACCAAGCCATGTACCACACCCTCGCTGATACCATTACTCAAGCGAATCAGTCACCGGAGACACGGGTAATCGTCTTACGCGGCCTGCCAGAAATATTTTGTGGCGGTAATGACATGCAAGATTTCGTGGCTATCTCGCAGGGTATGGCTGATTTCCATGGCGAACGTTTCATGAAGTCATTGGTTGAGTGTGAAATACCCATCGTCGCGTCGGTTTCAGGCCCAGCGGTTGGCATTGGTACCACTATGTTGCAGTTTGTCGATGTGGTTTATTGCTCACCAACAGCCGTGTTCAAGACGCCGTTTGTCCATTTAGGGCTGTGCCCGGAGATGGCATCAAGCACGGAGTTCGCAAAAATTGTCGGCCTGAGAAAAGCCAAAGAAATGTTATTGCTCGGTGCGCCAATGACCGCCGATGAGGCGCTCGCTCTTGGTTTCATCAACCAGATCAGCGATACCCCAGATGAATTGGCTATCCAATGCGCTGAACAAATCAGCCAACTTCCTCCTAGGGCTATGCGGATCAGTAAACGTATGCTCAGCCAGCAGGATAAAGAACGGCTGCTTAAAACCATTGAAACCGAAAACGTAGAGCTAATTATACGGATAAGAAGTGACGAGGCTAAAGAAGCCGTCAGTGCCTTTTTGGAAAAGCGCCCTGCAAAATTTAGTTAGCTTGTGGCGATTGCCGATTACCGATTACCGATTGAAGGGATCGTTCCGAACTTAAATAATACAGGCCAGTGAAGTACTGGCCTGTATAGGAAGGTTTAGACAGTGACTACTTCAGCTTGGCTTCCCAATTCTGCCTTGTTGGGTTCATCTTCATCTTTGACAATACATACCACCAGGCCTGCAAAAATCATCGAGGCGCCACCCAGAACAATCGCCATCATGGTGTTGCCATCGAATGCCCACCGGGTGAAGAACCCCAAGATCCCTGCAGCCAAGATTTGCGGCAATACGATAAAGAAATTAAAGACGCCCATGTAAAAGCCCATCTTTTTAGCCGGCAATGCGCCCGCCAAAATCGCGTAAGGCATACATAGGATACTTGCCCATGCCAGACCAATTCCCACCATGCTTACCATCAGCATGACCGGGTTCTCGATAAGTGAGATAGACATCAAGCTCAGGCCACCGATAACCAGTGACAGGCAATGGACAAACTTACGACTTGTACGCTGTGCCAACCATGGTAAGGCAAACGCGGCTAACGCAGAGATACCGTTATATGCTGCGAAGCAGAGGCCTACCCAGTCCGCCCCTTCGTTATACAATGCAGAGCTAGTATCCGTGGTACCGAAAATTTGTGACGTCACTGCCGATGTGGTGTAAATCCACATTGCAAACAAAGCAAACCAAGAGAAAAATTGCACCACCGCCAATTGCATCATCGTCTTTGGCATCGCCTTAATATCAGCAAAAATTGCTTTTAGGCTGGCTTTCTCTTCTTCTTGCTCAGGCGCCTCATTATGGAAGGCAGCCAACTCCTGCGGGGAGTATTCCTTGGTACGTAGCACTGTCCAAAGAATAGAGGCCACAAATACCAGTGCCCCGCATAGGAAAGAAATCTTCACCGATGGCGGTACTTCACCTGATGGTGCGGTATTGGCAACATCGAACACATTACTCAGCAAGTATGGCATTGCCGAAGCAACTACCGACCCCACACCGATGAAGAAAGTCTGCACTGCAAAGCCTTGGGTACGCTGCTCCGACGGCAGGTTGTCAGCCACCAATGCCCGGAATGGCTCCATCGAAATGTTGATAGAAGCATCTAGGATCCACAGCATGCCAGCAGCGACCCACAAATATGGCGAATAAGGCATGATAATCAACGCCAAGGAAGAAGCGATGGCTCCGCAGAGGAAATAAGGTCGGCGACGGCCTAATACCGTCCAGGTACGGTCACTGAAATAACCGATAATAGGCTGTACCAACAGGCCAGTTAGTGGTGCTGCAATCCAAAGAATAGGGATTTGATCAATGCTTGCCCCCATGGTTTCAAAAATTCGGCTAACGTTGGCATTTTGCAAGCCAAAACCAAATTGAATCCCCATGAAGCCGAAGCTCATATTCCATATCTGCCAAAACGTAAGGCGTGGCTTTTCCATTGAGTGTTCCCCGATAATGCCTGCTGCAAACACATTGATACTGCAGCAGATTTACAACATTCGGACAAAGCTGATGATCATATTTATGTTATTTAGTATGTTTCTGAACTATTCGAAGTGAAGACAGGATTTTTCCATGTTTACATCGTAAATTCAGACCAAGATCATCACATTTGACCGATTTCCATCGGGACGCAATGCTATGACAACCCTACCCCTACCAACTGTGACCAGTTTCACATACAGTTACACTTACATACTGGTTTTATAATTTAATTACGTTTTTAAATGAAATTTATACAAAACCAGTGAGATTTGGCGCACAAAACATCGGCATATTCATGATTTTTGTTGTAATTTTCTTGCAGTCGATAATGATGAAAGTTTGAACACTTTGTGCAAATGTTAGTGAAAACCAATAACATTTCGTTGCTGTCATATTTTATTTGGCCAAGATGTTACAATTTCTTGTCAATGCCCGGTGATAAAAGGTATAAAGAACATATTGACCCTTTATCATTACCAGCATGGATGATTGACAATGTTTGAGAAAATTTCTGCTGCACCCGCCGACCCAATTCTTGGTTTAACTGAAGAATTTAAAAAAGATACCCGCCCAGAGAAAATTAACCTTGGTGTCGGTATCTACAAAGACGAATCAGGGAATACCCCTGTGCTAGCAACAGTAAAAAAAGCGGAAGCGATTTTGCTAGAAAAGGAAACCACCAAGTCTTACCTAAGTATTCCTGGCACGGCAGAATACGGCCTAGCTGTTCAGCAACTGCTGTTTGGCAACGACTCTCCAATCATCTCTTCAAAACGCGCCCAGACGGCACAGGCCCCTGGCGGCACAGGTGCATTACGTTTGGCGGCTGAATTTATCAAGCGCCAACTTGGTGATGTAAAAGTGTGGATCAGCAACCCGACTTGGGCGAACCACAACGGTGTGTTCACCGCTGCCGGCCTTGAAACCGTCCAGTACAGCTACTACGACGCACAGAGCAAAGACATGGACTTTGACGCAGCGCTTGCGGACTTGGCTAATGCTGCCCCAGGTGATGTCGTACTTCTACATGGCTGCTGCCATAACCCAACCGGTATTGACCCTCAAGCACCACAGTGGCAACAACTTGCTGACCTATGTAAAGAAAAGCAACTGCTACCGATGTTTGACTTTGCCTATCAGGGCTTTGCCAAAGGTGTTGAAGAAGATGCCCAAGGCCTACGCATTTTTGCTGACCTTTGTGAAGAACTTCTTATCGCCAGCTCATTCTCGAAAAACTTTGGTCTGTACAACGAGCGTGTTGGTGCATTTACACTTGTCGCCAAAGATAATGCCGAAGCGACAACCGCGTTTAGCCAAGTGAAAAGCATTGCCCGTGTGATCTACTCAAACCCACCAGCACACGGTGCAGCGATTGTGACTGAAATCCTGAACGATGCAGCCCTTCGTGCCGAGTGGGAAATCGAAGTCGCCGATATGCGTGACCGCATTCAGGAAATGCGTACCCTGTTCGTACAGACACTAAAAGATTTGGGTGTAGAGGCTGATTTCAGCTTTATCGAGCGCCAGAACGGTATGTTCTCGTTCTCTGGCCTGAGCAAAGAGCAGGTTAACCGCCTGAAAGAAGAATTCGGTATCTATATTGTTGGCTCTGGCCGTATCAGCGTTGCGGGTATGACCAAAGCAAATATGCAGCCTCTTTGTAAAGGCATTGCAGCAGTTCTATAGAACTTTGCTCAATGACAACAGGTAAACTAAAAACGGGCGCACTGCGCCCGTTTTTTGTAACGTATATCTGCCCTGATAGTTAGCCGGACTTGTCTAAAGGTAGCACGTTACAGAACAACTCTCTTTCGTATTGATGTTCTAACTGCTCGCGCCAAGGTTTGTTCGTCACAGGGATCAAATAGAAAGTCTCTCGTGATGTATCAGTGACAAATGCCATACCATGCTGCATGAGTTCATAATGGATGTCGTTTACAAATCCTAGCGAAAAGCTCTGACGTCCTGTCAACTGGTTTATGTCGTCCCTAGTTAAACTCACGCCTTGGTCTTCGTTAGCGAATCGAACGCGCAACCAGTCGGAGAACTCCCTAGCACTTATCATTGTCATAAACTCGCCTCCGCATAACACATCTTGAAAACCAAGACGTTACTGATAGGTGTCTATTTATAATAAGTTATAGCAGAGATGAGACATAACGACAGGAGAATGCAACACGTTTATCATTGAGATACAAAATAACGCATTTTTGAGACAGTATTACAAACGTTGCAGAATAGCGTTGTTTAGAAGAAATGTCGGATTGATTTAAAAGGGAGGTAATACCCGCCCCTGATAGCATCAGGAACGGGCCTGGCTGTAATTCCAAAGCCGGCTCGGATCACTCTGCATCACACAGTGTGCTCCGTAGCAGAGGAATTAAAGTGCTTTGTAAAGCACCTTGTTGCCCGCCAGTTGGATGCGCTCAACCAAACCTTCTTCGGTCAGTTTTTTCAGCGCACCAGTCGCCCAAGAAGCCGCTTTGGTGTCTTCCTGGCCTGCTTCAAGACCAATGCCTTTCGGATTGATACCTTCTGCGTTCTTAACAACAATATCCAGCACTTGCTGCTGTTTTGGAGTCAAAGACACTTTCGCTGCAACTGGTGCTGCCGCTTCTACTGGCTTCTGCTCTTCAACAACAGGTTTCGCCGCTGGAGCAGCTTTTACTGTTTCTGCAGTTGGTGCTTTTTTCACAACAGCTTTCACTGCTGCTGGTTTTGCCTCAACTACCATGCCCTTAAGGCGTTTTTGTAGTTTCAGCTGAACTTTACGTTTGTGAGAGATTCTCATTAAATTTCCTACTCCGTTGCACTACTTTCAGTCACCACCATTCATCAACCTGAAAACAGAACAGGCTGATACTTCCAGCGGGAAAAAGTAAGCGCGTGTTATACCAAGGATGTCAGAGAAATGCCAGCGAACGGTTATTTCATCCTCAACAAAAGATGATTTTACTCAAAAATAAGCGACTACCTCTCATTTTTGACTATTTCCAACTGGCAGAAAAAAGCTTGAAATAAAAAGATGTTAGGGAATTTTGCGGGGATTTTTCTCCATCTTCGCCAAACATCTGGATAAATCAACATATGCAATTAAAGAAGCATAAGCCATGATAATTTCACATCTTGAGTGATCGTTTTTGCCATTTCGACGATACTTAAGATGATCAAAACCAGCTCGGTAATGGCAATGAGTGACAGTTTAAAGACTCGGTATATCACTACCGGCATCACCCCCTACCAAGCGAACCTGTTTATTGCAGGGATTGCCGGTTTCGTCGTTGCTACATTTATCGGCATAATTTTCCCCACTGTTGCCCCACCCGTTGTCGCCATCTTATTGATTGGTGCTTGTATCATGATGTTGGTTGGCTACAAGTACTCCCAGGGCCCCGAACTGTCGTTCACCCTAACCTTCATGCATATCCAATTTCACAGCCATTACGGGGGGTGGTTAGCACGCTGGAAAAATATCGACAGCATCGCCCAAGCCAGCATAGCTAAAGATGGCTGGCACCAACCCGTGCCTTGGGTTGGGGTAAGGCTAAAAGACTACGAGGAGTTCATTGACTCAATTTGCCCACGAGTCGCCACCAAACTACTTATTGACCAGCGGATCTTGCTTATCATGGCCCACAAAGGTATCGACAATCCGCCTTATGAGATAGAAGACATCATGTTTGACGATCACCACTACACCACAATGACAGGACACACTCTCAAGGGTCTGCAAGCCATGCTCGCCAACCGGATGCACTATAACCGTGAACTTATCGGTTACGACTTTTTCATCTCTGAAGACTTCCTCGACCGCCCCGCTGCCGATTTTGCCGGTTTGGCAAGGCGCTACCTCGCGGCGAGCTAACTCGCGCTAAATAGATGAATTTATTTAGGCTACCGCAGTATCTGATGCGGACTGGGCTTTAAGAAATGGCATCAGCAACAAACCTATCACCCCTGCCGCAATAGAAATCACCACAAAGAAGCCCGTCCAATGGAAGTACTCCATCACTAATGCCAACGGGTAGCCAGCCAACGCCGCCCCCATGTAAGCAAATAAGCCGACAAATCCGGTGGCAGCACCGACCGAGTCTTTATGCGAGCACTCTGCTGCGGCCATACCGATGAGCATTTGTGGGCCGAAGACAAAAAAGCCCACTGAGAAAAAACACCCCGACAGCAATGCGAAATTCTTCACCGGCATCAGCCAAAGCGCGGCCACCGACAGGAAAATCCCAATAGCAAAAATAACATTCATCGGCCCCCGGTTGCCGCCAAACAAACGGTCAGATCCCCAGCCAGCAACCAGCGAGCCAACAAAGCCACCGATTTCAAACAGTGACAATGCCATGTTGGCCTGGATCAAGCCATAGCCCTGTTGCTCACTGAGATACAGGTTACCCCAGTCGTTAATGGCAGTCCGGACTACGTATACCAGCACATAGCTGAAGGCCAGCAGCCAAATATACTTGTTACTGAGGACATACTTACGCAGAATCTCCCGTGAGCTAAGGCCAAACCCCTCACGCTCATGAGTCAGTTCAAGCCTGTCTTGGCGCCACTCACCGACAGTGGGCAAACCAAGGGTATTCGGCTTATCACGAAGCCGCCAGCACAGCATGGTACCAATCACCACAGCGATGGCGCCCGGTACAATAAAGCCCAGTCGCCAGCTATAGTGCAGCGTCAAGTAACCCACCAGCAGTGGGATCATGGCCCCGCCAACATTATGGGCCGTATTCCAGATCGACCACCAAAAACCACGCTCCGAACGGGAATACCATGTGGTCATCAGCTTCGAGCAAGGTGGCCACCCCCACCCCTGGAACCATGCATTACAGACCCATAGCGTCATCAACCACCACAGTGAATCGGCAAAACCAAACATGATGTTAACCACCCCGGTTGCCATCAGGCCAATGCCCATGAAATAGCGTGGGTTGGAGCGGTCAGATATCACCCCAGAGAGAAACTTAGAGGCCCCATAGGTGATGTAGAACAGCGTCCCCATCATGCCGATATCAGACTTGTCCAAGCCGAGATCGACCAGCATGGTCGGCATGGCATAGTTGAAGTTTTTACGGGTAAAGTAGAACACCGCGTAACCAACATACATGGTCAGCATGATATGCAAACGCCAATAGCGATAGCGCGCATCGACATTGTCAGGTTGGCACTTAGCCTCTGGCTCGGGTGGCGTTTTTACGCTCCCTAACATCGGTGATTCCACAAATACATTCTCACTTCAATCTATTTCAAGCAGCCAAGCCGAACTTCATCAAAGCACGGGCAACTGAATGGCAATACGGGTTCCTGTTTGCGACCCAGAGGTATGGCTTTCCACCTGGATCTCGCCACCAAGCGCCTCTACCCGCTCACGCATTCCCTGAAGGCCAAAACCTTTCGAAGACATCTGCATCACCTGATCAACACTGAAACCACGCCCATTGTCCTGAACGGTTAAAGACACCGTATCGGTGCCAAGCCCAAAGGTCAGCTCAAGCTGGCTGGCGCGCGCATACTTGACCACATTGTTCATTGCTTCCTGGCAAAGGCGATACAAAGTCACGCTCAGGGTATCACTCAGCATTTCCGGCTGCTGCCCATGGCAATGCCACGTGATCGTCGCATCGATACCCTGAGCCTCACATTCCAAGTCTCTAATCAATTGTTCAAGGGAGTCAGCGAGCCCCATATCATCGAGGGATTTGGGCCTCAGTTGGCTTAACAACCCTTTGGTGGTGTCATAGATATTCAACGAAAGGTTTTCAATCATCCCAGCGCAATTTGCACCCACAGGGGTTGTTTCGACCCGCTGGATAATGGATGCCTGAGTACGGATTGCGGTAATGTTCTGGCCGATTTCATCATGGAGTTCGCGGGCGACATCCCGCCGTACAGACTCTTCGGCCTTGACCAACTGACGGGAAAGGCTGTGGTTGCGGTTGAGCTGCAACCGTAATTGCTGGTTGAGTTCACGCTGGCGTTGGATCCCCATCCCCAGCAAAATACCGGTCAAGCTCTGTGCTGACAGCGACAGCAACAAGTCTGTCACTTCCAGGTTGCTACCTGTGCTGCGGGCAGCGATGAGTGCCACACTGTTGAGCAATGTGCCTAGCAAGGCCCCCTGCCAGCCATAACGGAATGCCAATAAAATGATCGGAATAGCCAAACAGAAAGGGGCAAAACGGCGCATTTCATCCGGCAGGCCAAGTTGTAGCACGATGCTGGCGACAAACAACCCAGCATATAAAAAGATGTGCCGGACCCTTAAAGCAACTGGGCGGGATACCAAATCCACGGTCAGGGGGATCCAAGCTTGTTGGAACAGGTAGCTCCAGATCAAGTAACAACTGGGGACCAGCATCAAACCACCGGTCACACTCACCAGCAATACCATCCAGCTATGTTCACTAAACCAACCGGAAATCGCGACATTGAGTACCGCCGCTAAACCTATCACTGCCCCCATCACACACAGGCGACGGAGTTGAGAGCCGTAATACTGGCCATGGGCGAACCACAGCAGAGGTACACTCGCGACACTGGCACACAATGCAGCCCCCCATAACGGGTTACCTACCTGCGGTGCCAATGCCAGCATCAGCCCCCATTCGGCACCATACACTGCACCCCAATATTTTTTCGGGCAATGCAAGGCAATCCCCATTCGCAAGGCGAAAGGGAACAGGAAAACGGCCAACTCGGGGTCGAGGGTAAAATAGGAAGCGATGGCCCAAAGGCAAAACCATGCACAGGTGATAAGCAGCCACCCGCCCAAAGTAGTCAGGGCGAAGTTGCGCACTACAACACCTCAGTATCGAAGTGCTTGGCAAGCTCAACGTTATTCTTGGCACCCAGCTTGTCCATCGCATTGGCGCGGTGGACGTGAATAGTCTTGTGGCTGAGGCCAAGCTCAGTGGCGACCGCTTTGACATCCAAGCCGGTAGCCAGCAGCTCACCGACCTGACGTTCACGCTTAGTCAATTGAGAAACTGATGGGGCCGTTTTCGAGGTTGTCGCCAACTTGATGGCAATATCCGGCGTCAGATAGCAGCCACCAGCCGCAGCAGTCCTAACTGCCTGTACGAGTTCGTCGGGGCTACAGCGTTTACTCAGATACCCCCTCGCGCCGACTTCCAACGCTTTTTCGACCACTGATGGACTATCATGGACGCTGAGCATGATACAGGCTATCCCTTCTGGCAAATCAGCCAATAAAGACAAACCACTTTCATCTGGCATTGAGATATCAAGAATACAGACATTAGCCTGACAACCCGGTAGGCCTTGGCGGGCATCTTTGGCCGAGCCGAATTCACCCACCACATTGATGTCGTCTTCCAACATCAATAGCTGCGCAAACCCAGACCGCACAATGATATGGTCATCAACCAAAGCAACGTTGATCATTTTTTGTCCCCCAAGGCGAAAAAGAGGCATAAACTACCTGTTCAGCCCAGTCGAGACAAGGCTGAAATGTAATTAATCAAAAATAGTAAGGATGCAACTGATTACTTATATCCTACAGATATAAAAAAACTGCCCGTAGGCAGTTTTTATTAAAAGCATCTCGTGAAACCGAATTAAGCCGTTTCTAGCTCAAGCTGCTTCTGCAGGCGCTTCTCGCGGCGGATTTTCTTCTCTTCCGCAATGGCAACGAAGACCAGCAACACGATACATACCGCTGCAGAGGTATCTAGCGCAGCAAAGGTGCCTTTCCAGCCAGTCAGGCCAAAGATTGGCGTACCATCGGCAATCATACCCAGGCCCAGTTTCGCGAAGCTATCACCAATCAGGTAAGCAAAGGTACCTTTGATACCATCGGCAACACTGATGGCTTTCTTCGGTACGAAGCCAACTGCCGCCACACCGATAAGAAGCTGAGGACCAAATACCAGGAAGCCCAGTACGAACAGTGAACCCAGGTACATGTACTCACTGGTAGCATGCTGGTAGAACTCAAGGCTGAAGATGATCAGTACCAAAGACACACAAGCAACCAATGCACGGCGACCGTTTGCCAAGTCTGATAGGTAACCCCACATCAGCGTACCCACTAGCGCACCCACTTCGAACAGGGTGAAACCAGAGATCGCAGTTTCTTTCGTCAGGCCAAGCTCTTGGTAAGCATATACCGTTGACCACTGGTCGATACCGATACGGACGATGTACAAGAAGATATTGGCAAAACACAGTAGCCAAATGATCTTATTCTTCAGTACATATTCCATGAAGATTTCACGCTTGGTCATCTGGTTTTCTTCAGCGCTGATATCTTCTTCGCTGATCTCTTCACCAAATAGCTCTTCTGCTTTACCCAGGCCATAAGCTTCCGGCGAATCACTACCGAAGCGCAAACCCAAGAAGCCTACTACCAATGCGATGATTGACGGGAAGATGAACATACCGATCACATGGCCGTCGAACAGGTAGTTGGCACCAAACAGGGCAACACCGGCCGCACCTGCACCACCAACGTTGTGGGACATGTTCCACAGGCCCAGGTAAGTACCACGCTTGTTACGCGGGGTCCACTTGGTGATGGTTGAATAACTTGATGGGCCACCGGTACTCTGGAAAAAGCCGCTCATGGCATAGAAAGCCACCATCATGAACAGGCTGGTACTTGAGCCACCCATACTGGCGCTGAAGCCCAACATCGCAATACCGGAAAGAATCAACATGAAAGGAAGAAACTGTTTGGTATTCTTTCCATCGGCATAATATGAAACAACGGTCTTACCAATACCGTAGGTAATCGAGAAACCCAGACCGATCAGACCCAGATCTGTCATCGACAAACCATAGGTAGAGATCATGTCGTTCTGAGCAACATTGAAGTTTTTACGGATCAGATACATGGCCATATAGCCAATAAATACAACCAAGTAAGATTGCATAAATGGCTTGAACCACATTTTACGGCGCTCTTCTACAGGCAGATCCAAGGTTGGTTTTCTGACCTGGTCAAGAAGTTTAAGCATGTGTCACCCTCAATACTTTTTCGACGTTATCTGCAGGCAAAGCTGCGAATACCCATTGCCAGGCATTGTAGGGAGACAAAGAAAAAGTGGCTTGAGAAACGGACTTAGGAAAGTTAGGAATATTTCCTAATTCCAGCCAAAGTGAGGAAGAAACGTGAAAGTAGTCACAAAAATTCCAAGGAAAAAAGAACTCTTGTGGGACAGAAAGCAAACAGCCCAGAATAACCTGGGCTGGGAATACAGTACCTTAAGCCAGTACCTTGAAGAAGTGACTGCGAAAGCTTAGTAAAGCGGCATCTCATCAGCAACGAACGGGTTGGATACACGCTCGCTGCCAAAGGTCGAAATCGGACCATGGCCAGGGATAAAGGTCACTTCATTGCCAAGTGGCCATAGCTTGCCTTTGATAGAATCAATCAAGGTCTGGTAATCGCCTTTCGGGAAATCGGTACGTCCGATACCGCCTTTGAACAGTACATCACCAACAAACGCTACGTTAGCGTCTTTGCTAAATAGCACCACATGGCCCGGTGTATGCCCAGGGGTATGCAAGACAGACAGCGTCTGGTTGCCCACGGTTACCGTATCACCTTCTTCCAGCCACTGATCTGGATCGAATGCTTCAGTCATCGGGAAGCCGAACATCTCACTCTGGCGAGGCAGGCCTTGAAGCCAGAAGGCATCTTCCTTGTGCGGTCCAACCACTGGAATACCCAACTCTTTTGCCAACGGTTCAGTACCACCGACATGATCCAAATGGCCATGGGTCAAGATCAGCTTGGTAACTGTCAGTCCCAATTGCTGCGCTTTTTCTTTCAGAAGGTGAATATCACCTCCCGGATCAACCATTGCGGCTTCCTTGGTTTCATCACACCAGATGATGGAGCAGTTTTGCTGAAACGGAGTGACCGGCACAATTTCAAATTGAAGACTCATTGATAATTCCTAGCGATTTCAGTTCTTGCCGCAGGATAGCAAAAACAGCAGGACAACAACAGTGGGAAGACGAAGGGAGCAAAGGGCTAAGGGCAGAGACAGCAAAGCCGACAGCTACCAAGAGAGGGAGGAAGTGTCGGCTTTGTAATTATTCGGTTTGTATAGCGCTCGCTACAGGGACGATTAGCCGTTCCAGCGACGCACAGGGCCCGTATCAATATGCACGAATCCGCTACGCGGGTAATATCCTACACCACCTAGGCGAAGTTCAAGTGCGGCATTGCGAATTCGTGACAGAGAGACACCTTCTAGGTTGAAGTCAATCGCCTGACCTTTCATATGATAGCTCTTTGTCGCGACTCCGCCATTCTTCTGTAGCGCTTTGTTGGTCGCTGGCGAACGGTAGCCTGATATAATACGTACTTGGCCTTTATGGCCTAGTCCTGCTTGGATCTCGGTGATCGCATCGAACAAACGGCGATCCATATGGGCAACTTCATTGCGTCTGAAATCACGGCAGATATGGTTAATTTTCTGCAGCTCTTCTTTCACATACAGCTTGCCATTGAAATACTCGCTTTCAAGGTTTTCACTAGTATGGATATTGTGCAACGAGATCTGGCGAGCACTCCCTGCTTTATACGGACTTGCTACTACCCAACTCGGCAGTAAGCATGCCCCAAGCGCAACCCCACCAGCAGCCAGAAGCTGGCGACGCTTGTAATCAATTTCAGACATAACTCAACAACAACTAACTTCAGGCCTGCTCCAGGCACAGTAACGCAACCCCAACCGGGCTCCCTTAATGGAGGAGCAAGATAACGTTCAGATATTGTTCAGTCAAACGTTGAAATGACAAAAAACTGGCGACCTTTTAACCAAAGGCCGCCTAATTATTGACGTGAAAGCATTTTATTCAGTGTAAAGAGATGTAAATAATTCTTGGTTTTGCGACATGGCGACAAACTTGTCATAGTCGTAAACATCATTGCGGTAGTTTACCAAGCCCTCGTTATCGACCCATGCGGTCTGATAAATCACCTGCACCTTGACCTTATTTGACAAGCCGACTGTCTTGGTTTTCGTACGTGCCTTAAGTTGGTTGACCCGCTGCTCAGAGACCCCCGAATGGTTGAGGAGTATCATCGCCAAGTTATCAGCCTGCTCAACCCTGACGCAGCCCGAGCTAAATGCCCGGCTCTCTTTGGCAAACAAGCTCTTGGCTGGAGTGTCATGTAGGTAGATTGCTTGGTCGTTAGGCATATTGAATTTATACAGGCCCAAGGCATTTTTCCGACCGGGTTTCTGCCGCAAGCGATAAGGGAACTGCTTGGCATTGACAATACGCCAGTCGATAGTGTGAATGGGGATCTGCTCCGAACTTTGCCAACTTCTAATCACCGCAAAACCATTGCGATGCAGGTATCCCCTATCCCTCCGCGCTTTGGGCAGAATATCCTTGCGCATGATCGACATCGGCACATTCCAATATGGATTGAACACCACAGACGAGACATTGGTAGTCATCAAAGGGGTCCGGCGACTTGGCCGACCGACAATGACTTTACTGTCGAGCACATGGCGATCATTGAGCCATAGGCTGAGTTCGTAATTTGGAATATTGACTACCAGCAGTGATGAGGCGTCGGATGGCCATAACCGGGTTCGTTGCGCATTGAGGGCCAAGACCCGAATACGTGACTGGGGAGAGATCGCCAGCCATTGCCGGGTTTGCGGGCCAATCACCCCATCTTCCTTCAAGCCATGGCGGCGCTGGAAGCTTTTCACCGCGTTAGCGAGGTCGATATTGTAGGTACGCACTCCCGCTGCACGGATCTGATCTGCTTCGAAATCCCGCAGATCACCAAGTTGCTCCAGAATGGAGATCAAAGCATCAGGGTCTCTCAGCCTAGTACCAAGCCGGATGATCCCAGGTTGATAGAAACCCGGCCAACTATCACTGGCTGCTGGCTCGAGTGCATCAATAGCCAACAACAGCCGAGTATAGTTTTCATCATCGGGCTTGAGGCTGTTGACGTAGAAGCGCAAACGCTCAGTGTCTATCGCGTTATACAGCCTTGATAGGGTCGCTTCGGAGGGCATCGGCAGCTGAGGATCAACCCCGGCACCAAACAACCAGCCTTTACCGTAGGTTGGGATCCCTTCGACATAACTCATGTAGGCAAACAAGGTATCAGTCGCCAGCAAATCATATTGGCGCCAGTCGTTTGCTTGTTTGTAATGCTTGAGAAGAGAATAGCGGCGGTTGAAATC
>NZ_JACSOF010000087.1:0-27642 GCF_014349205.1 Photobacterium sp. BZF1 | reverse complement strand
TATTAAAAACCTTAGTTGTAATGATGTTTAATGTGACTATTTATTTGTTTCGTGAACTTAAACTACCCATATTCATTTAAAACGAATAGTAGAGTTGATAAATATTTCAGGAACTGTACAGAAACAGGGTTTAAACGGGTAAAGGTTGAACTTGAAAGTATCTAAGGATTAGATTGCGAAACAAAACATCAACTTACACTTCAAAGTGTAAATTTCATGATGAAATTTTCACATTGTCAAAAAAGTGGAATTTTATTTATTCTATCACTTGACTCTGGAATGGTTCAAGAGATTAGACTACCCGTATTGCAGTTTGGCTTATTACTTATTTGAAGGACATTAAATTCTACCAATATATTTCATTGTGAGTTCTACTTAATTGATGAAACCGTGTCATCCAGTCACTGTTAATGGTGTTTTTAATTATTCATTTGTTAGCCAGTTGATAAGCCAAGTGTAATTTTCCATCACTTGTTCTAAGTAGGTTAATGTAAAAACTGATTTTCCCCATGTGTCGTTCCTGCGCGCATGGGGCTTTTTTATCTTAGCCATGTCATTTTTGGCTGTTCACACCGCGCTTTATGTTTGATTACTCGCTTTTACCTTAATTTACTTTTCCGCAACACTGCTTGAATATCCCTTGAGTCATAATGGACTTTAATAAAGACGATGCCTCTGTGCTGATAGTATGGCTAAGGCATTCACAAAAACATGCTCAACAAGTAAAGGATTACCCCGATGAAAAGCAATCAACCGCTATCTACCCAAACTATTCTGTTCCACTGGCTGACCGGGCTCAGTTTTATCGCTACTTTTGCGATAGGCTTCTACCTCGTCGACCTGCCCCGTAGCCCTGAAAAATTTGAATTACTTGGTCTACACAAGTCTTTCGGGGTGGCGGTATTGGTTGTTGCCTTATTAAGGGTAATCTGGCGATTGAAAGAGGGTCCTATCCAAAGTGCAGCAGTAGGCCCTGCATGGCAGAAAAAAGCAGCAACCCTAGTTCACTATACCTTGCTTATTAGCACCCTTTTGATGCCTATATCCGGCATTATTATGAGTGTCGGTGGCGGCCACCCCGTTGCCTTCTTCTCATTCGAACTGATTGCTGGCGGGGAAAAGACCGAGTGGCTCAATATCCTCGGCAAGAACCTGCATTTCTATGCTTCAAGAGTTGTTATGATCACCTTGGCCCTGCATGTGGCAGGCGCGCTCAAGCACCACTTTATCGACAAAGATACTACGCTGACCCGTATGATTCGTATCAAAAAGGAAAAAGGTAGCCAACACTCAGCAACACAACACTGAGGTTCTTACCTTCCTTGAAGAAAAAGAGGCTGATTCCCACCAGCCTCTTTAATATCCGTAATAGAAATCAACTGACCACTATAGCTTTCGGCCCAGCCGTTTCTCAATCTGACGTTTCTCCCACTCAGCACCAAAGAAGTTGAATACCTCTAAGGCGCTCAAGCCATGTGACACTATCCCTATCCCCCAGCCCATTGCAGACACCAAACCTTTTTATCTCCCTGACCTGTTCGATAACTTTCATTTCATCCTGGGTGATTTCAGCGATTCCAACCCTGCCTTATGGCCCCTTTCGATACGCTGGATAGTCCGAACACTCAAACCTGACATTGACATGACAGCCTTTTATTTACAAGCGCTTAGATATCACCTACCACTGACACTGCCTGCTGAAAATTAGTTGTAAAATTAATTTCGATTGTTTGTCCAAGTTTCACTCGAAAAAAAGAATATAGAATATTTATCTTTTCAATCAGTACCTACCGAACAACAACCCCACCCCTAAAGGGGTAGTCACTTTTTTTCCACTACGCAAGCAATATTTGGGCGGCTTATAGTTCTGTTGAGTCTTTGGTGGCAATGATGCCATTTTCAACCAAGCATTCAGGAGCTAATTATGACTTTTGAAAGGTTATTTACCGATGAAGAACTTGGCTATCTGGAAAAGTCCGGTGCCGAGCGCCTACGGCATGACCTCACCTTATCAGATAATCAAACGGCAAAAGCGACGTTTGATTATATTCTTAGCCTCCGTAAGGAAGAATATGTTCTTTATCAAGGGTGGATGACATCATGTGTACTCTATATTGGTAACGAATATGGCCATCCGGCAGCACGTGATTTAATGGCTTTCGAACAACTTTATGCCAATTACGGAAGCTGGCGTGGCTTAGATACACCGAAAATTTATACCATGATGAATGATCCGAATACCACATTCTCCAAACTTGTCGATGCCGGCGATGCAGATGGAGCATTTGAGTTCTACCTTGAGGTTGAACGAGGTGCCCGTGATCTCCACGATTTCTACCGTGACCAATGTACCCAAATGGTATCCAATATTTATCAAACGTACGGTATAGATGTTCTCGACAAAACACTACGATTTGCCTACGACAAAGACTGGTTACCCTGGTATGAAGCTGTCAGTGCGCTGCCAACCAAAGAGCGGATCGCCAAAGTCATCGACTTTTATTCCGTGGCTAATTTTGGCAACCTCAAAGTCACAGAGTTGGAAGACCGCATTCATTTTACACAAGATCCCTGTGGTAGTTGTGGCCGCCAGCAACGGGCTGGTATGTCTGAGGCTCCTTGGAATTTTGCCACTATCAAAGAACCCCATGAGTTGAGCTACAACCAAGGGGGAAATACTGTTTTCAGAACCCATGTAGCAATGATGCACCATATCCTTCCAATTGAAACCAAGGGAGGTCCTTGGCCACACAAACAATGTCCTCGTTCTATGTTTGGGGTTTGTGAGGTTGATGTATATAAAGACAACCCATGGCAAAGCGTAGACCCTAGCCAAGTACGCTGGTCAGACTAATTACTACAACACCATTGGCAGTTTATGTGCTGCCAATGACCTTCCCCCATAACGAACTTATTGGAGGTGTGATGAAAACACTTCTCCTCCTTATGTTGACGGCAGTTTCCATGGCAATCACATTGCATACTGCTGCCTCAGATAAGCAACAATGGAAATTACTATGGCAATCGGGCCCGCACAATGACCCAGAGTCCATTGTCTATGATCCAAATGAAGACGTCTTTTATGTCTCTAACCAGTTTTTCAAAGGTGAATCAGGCCAAGCAACCATCAGTAAGCTCAACAAACAAGGTCAAGTTATCGAAGATAGTTGGTTAAGTGGCCTGAATGAACCTAAAGGGCTAGCGATAAAAGGAAGTACTCTTTTTGTTACTGATATAGACAAAGTCCACATCATTGATATTCCCTCCCGCACAATCATTTCAACGGCAACGGGTAAAGGTATTAAGTTCCTCAATGATGTTGCGCTAGACAATACAGGAACACTTTATGTGGCTGAAATGATGAATAGTGCAGTATATCGACTCGATATGGATAATATCAGGTTGGTTGAAGTTATCCGCTCAGAAGAGCTGATTAATCCAAATGGCCTATTGTTCCATGATAACAAATTATATATTGCTGGCTGGGGGAAAATTCACGATGAAAACCCTGCTAATGCCGATAAAGGCGCCTTGGTCGAATTGAACCTTACGACAATGGAGCCCAAAACGATAAGCCATCCTATCGGTCAATTAGATGGCTTGCAGCTCGCCCCAGATATGAAGGGTTTTCTAGCAACAGACTATCTTGGAGGTAATGTCTATTATATCAACCCAGAGACAGGCAACGCTCATGTCACGGTTGAGACCCCACCATTGGCTGGTGACATTCTTTATATCCCTCAGCAGAAGATGTTATTTGTTCCTCAAGATAACACTATCTATGCATATCAATGGCAGGAACAATAAGTCAATAATCTCATTTCCCAATAAGAAAAGGGCCATTGGGTAATACCCAATGGCCCTTCGTTAACTAAGATTTTTGAGTTCGAGAAGTGCGCCGGTTAAACCGTTGTCTTCACTGGCTCTGCATCTCCATCAGTTTGCTCTGAAGATACTTTACCGTGGAATTTCTTCTCCCAGAAATCAGCATTCTTGATACCAAGCTTAACAGGGTCGAATGTAAATTCTGTCACACCAGCTTTCTGCTGTTCTTCGTAATCTTTCAGCGCTTTGAGTGCTGGCTTCGATAGGAAGAAGATGATCAAGATACCCACAATGTTCAGCCATGCCATCAGGCCAACACCCACATCACCCATCGCCCAAGCAAGGTTGGCCGTCTTCACTGTTCCGTAGAACACAGCAACCGTTAGGATGACTTTCAACACAAACATCATACCCGGGACTTTCACAGTACGGCGGATGTAAGCAATGTTGGTTTCTGCAATGTAGTAGTAAGCAAGGATGGTAGTAAAGGCAAAGAAGAACAGTGCAAAGGCAATGAACGGTTTACCGATACCTGGCATTGCGCTTTCAATCGCCATCTGGGTAAAGACTGGGCCGTTAGCGCCAATGTCTGCCGCTAGGTTCTGTACCAAGAACGCACCTTCTGCACCACCGTGTACGTTGTAAGCACCAGTGATAAGAATCATGAACGCAGTCGCTGAACAAACTAGCAGTGTATCGATGTAGATTGAGAAAGACTGTACCAGACCCTGTTGCGCCGGGTGCTGCACATCAGCAGCCGCTGCAGCGTGAGGACCTGTACCCTGACCCGCTTCGTTAGAGTAAACACCACGTTTCACACCCCAACCGATTGCAGCACCGACACCCGCCATTGGCGTAAAGGCATCACCGACAATCATCATGAAGATGCTTGGCACCATGTTGATGTTAAGTAGGATGATAATGAAAGCAATAACGATGTAGGCTAGCGCCATGAAAGGAACAACAACCTGAGTGAAGCTCGCAATACGCTTAACACCACCGAAGATGATGAAGGCTAGGATAATTGAAACGAAAGTACCGGTTACAATTTTCGCTAGGCTGATTGTACCAATAGTGGTTTCAATCATCTGGCCAGGGCCAAATGCTGCTTCAACCGCATTACCGATACTGTTTGACTGGACACCAGGAAGAAGCACACCACAGGCAAAGATGGTCGCAATCGCGAAGATCCACGCGTACCACTTCTGGCCCATCGCTTTCTCGATGTAATAAGCCGGACCACCACGGAACTGGCCGTCTTCATCTTCTTCTTTGTAAATCTGAGCTAGAGCCGACTCGCTGTATGCCGTTGCCGCACCAAGGAAAGCTACAACCCACATCCAGAATACCGCACCAGGACCACCGAAGCCGATTGCCGCAGCAACACCTGCAATGTTACCTGTACCAACACGCCCAGAAAGGGAAACGGCTAATGCCTGGAAAGAGGAAATACCCTGAGCGGAACTTTTACCGGATAACAGTAGGCGCCACATTTCACGGAAGTGACGAAGCTGAACAAAGCGAGTGGTAATGGAGTAAAACAGACCTGCGCCCAGGCACAGATAAATCAGCACCGGGCTCCAAATTATTCCATTAAGAAAATCTACTAACGACTGCATTAAAAAACTCCCTGTATGATTGGTTAATGCTTCGTCAGTATAATAATCACATTGTAACCCTATTGTTAAATATTTTATTTCATCATGCAATTTAGCGTGATCTACAGCTCATAAATTGGAGGGTATCGCTATAGTGCAGAGAAAGCTCCTACCAGTTAGCGTGATCTGGGTCGATTTATCTAATTCCATTGCTACGGAAATGTTATTTTGCTGTTTAAAAACCAAGCAAACAAACCCAAAAATTCCCGTTTGCTCACAATTTTACGCTGCCGCTTAAGCTCATTTCGACTTACGCCAACTCGGTTTTGAAAAGGCATTGAACATAAGATATGAACTTGATTGAATTCGAAAACCAAAGAAAAAACCAGCACTTATCATGCTGGTCAATTGTATTAAAGGCTATCCACTACCCAGTGGCAACTATGTACCAAATCACGTTGCTAAGCCCAAGCAGGATCAGATGTAAAGCTAACATTAATCCAATGCTTGCTCTTGAGCGTGTCAGCAACCTTAGCAATATCACTGCGAATCGTGTCCATGTCTTTAACAGTAAGCGCATCATTAGGTGGCATTATAAAGTTGAGTTCAATGTTCAGCTCCCTGCCTATAGAGACCATCCTCAACTTGTAGGTGGCATTGAGTCTTTGTGCATACTCGGCGGCAACAATCTCTATCGGAATTCGGAGTTCGTTGTTGGTTTTCACCAACATCATTTCCTTACCTGCTGCCAGCATGCTTTTCAGTGGCAAAAAGATAAACAAGTTTGAGGCGACCAGTACCATCACGGGGTCGGCATAATCGACAAACACGCCCCATTGGGTATTTTTCAGCAAGAGTGCCGCAGTAAATCCTGCCAGCACACCAAGACTGAGCAGCAAGTCGCCTACCCATTGGTTCTTCTCAGCCTCTAAAATAGCAGAGCCTATTTGCCTATTTCGCTCCCTCAACAAGAAGGCAATAATTGCACAGCCAACTGTGCTGATACCGGCATATAAAATAGCGGGGCCGGGATCAACTGGTGCCCCCCCCGAAATTATGTCCGATACTGCGCCTGCCGATGAGTAGGCACACATTCCTATCAAGGTAAGCGATTTGAACACTATCAGCATGGGCTCGAAATGGGCTTTGCCGAACGGAAACTTAGAATTAACCGATTCCGATGATTGTGCAACTAGCTTTAAAACAATAAGAGACAGGCCGCTGAGGCCGACGCTGATCAGGGAATAAGTACCATCAAAGGTGATCATGCTGGAGTCAGCCAATATACCCCATACAATACCCAACACAGAAAAGAAAAAGGTCACTGCAATGGATATGATGATTAATCTTTGTTCTTGCATATGAATCTATGCCTTAAACCTATTAGGTATTAATAGTTATAATCAACCAATATCGGCAATTTGACTTCGTGTAGTGCCAACCAAGAACGAATTTTAGATTTCGCTTTTGGGATAATTTGATAACTAGAAAACAGCTGACCACATGAACCATTACCACTGTTGTCAGTTTCTTTAGCAGTCAGTAGTCCTTTACCAATCAATGCTTTTAAAACAGACTCTTCAATGGTGTAGATACCCAACGTATTTTTATAACATGGTAGTTCTTCAAAATTTAAATCAGATAACCAGACACCTATGTTCTTATCAACCACATAGGCGGCTTTGCCTTGGTGGTATTCCAATGCATATAGAGAAATGATTGCAGAAAGCTCTTCTTCAGTTAAAGATGAGATACAAGCCTTGTAATAATCTTTTGACATTTTAAATAATAGCCACAGTAAACCGCTTAATGGATTTATTGTGGCTACCCTTATTTCAAACAATATAAATCAATATGAAGTTAGCAACTAAAGCCGATACTTAGTCGAACGTGTAATACAAAGTGGCACCTGCTCCACCTAGGTAGTTCAGCGTTTGTGCCGCTTCCCCATGAATAAGTTCGATATCAGCACCAGCCTGCACCCCTTTGATCAGTAACGGGTCAAACTCATCACTCTCAATCGGGTACGGAATATAAAGCGTTTTTACTTGGCCCAAAGACAGCGCTTCGATAACGGCTTCTTTACCAACCGCTGCCCTTCCGCAAGTTTCACGGCGAATGATAAGTTGCTTCATTTTATACACGTCATCCAACGACTCGTGTTCGTCAGCGATCATCTTCACCGTTTCAAGGATCTGGCTATGAGTTGCTTCGAACGGGATAGGCTCAATAGAAACAACCTTATCCGATACAGTGTGGTGTAATGCATGGCTAACACTGTTAGCAATCTTCAAGTTACCGCCAAATACAATGCGATCGAATTCACTGGTTTCCATGAAGTAAGCATTGATCTCTTCAGCAGCCTCACGGATCACACGACGCTCGGCATCAAGCGCTCGTCTTTCAGAAGCCTGAGTACGTGCTTTACGACCACCAGGCCTTAGGAACACACCGGCATCAATACCTGACTCCAATACTCCCTCTTCCAACTCTGCCGGCAAATCAACAGAGAGAATCCGATGCTCAGTCTCAGAGAAAAGGATAACGAGATACTTTCCGTAACGATGAAGAAGAGAGAGTAGCTGCTTTACCTGTGGGATACCGTAGTATGCCTTGGTCTGCACAGGTAATGGCAACTGCACCACAAAGTCTTCTTCAAAGTCGGTGAAAATTGCAATAGAACGCCCTTTGAGTTCCAAAGACTCGACTTTATCGATAATACGGTTTTCGACAGCTTTCCAGGTTAACTCAGGGTCGATTTCAGTGAGAATATCATCACCGTATTTCTCAGCTAGTTCGCTAAGCTGATTTCTAACCTCGATAAGCCAAGCTGGACGTTCTTTGTGGTTAGCTGGATTCTTCATATCAATATTGATATACAGAGATAGCATGTCTGAATCTTCAGCTTTTCTGGTACTAATGTAGTTATTCAGAACATCAAAAATATCTTGGATATTGTTCTTCATTGTAAGTCTCTCTAAATCGCAATGTAATTAAAGCAAGCTGATTCGGGGGGTACAAATTGCCGCTTACTTTATGGCGAGGTAGTTACCTCTCAAATTTCGATGAGCATGATAAAGTCTCGAATGACACGAGAGTCAACAAACAAAAAAACCGACAAGTGTTACATAATATTTCAAAGGGAAAGTAAAGTTATCAAAACGGCAAGATAAACAATCAAAATCACTTCCAGCAAACAGTGATATTCAATTTTGAATATCTCAATTTCCTTCACTTTGAAATTATTCCACTTAGCATTATCGACATCAGCCCGATAGACAACGACTCAATATATCGATTAAAAGTGATTTTTTTGCAGACGCATAAATTTCGCTTCTATTTTATTTGTCTTTTTTTTATTTTAATTTCTTTGATAATTATCTATTTTCAATAAATTTGAGGTCCCATGGCTTATGTTATTGTTTTAGGCACCGTATTCACACTTACGTTGTTAGCTAGAAATCACATTATGACAAACAGGAAAATTAAAGATTTTGTTGTTGATATCGAACAAAATCACTTATTCGGCAAGTTCTGTCCGGACACGACAACTTATAATGCTTTTAAAACCAAACACGAGCATGTGTATACTGTTATCGGCTATCAGCAAATTGAAGAAAGTGCATATATTGCAGAGGTTTGCCTAGCTACCCAATCACTGAAAAGGTTATCAACAATTACCAACGAAACCGCCTTAAATATCATTGGTAATAGTAGCATCCATCAGCTATGTCAATTTTGGAAAAGTGATTTTTTTGATCACGTTGTTCGATTAAACATGATCCAAATTGAAAATAGCTCACCGAAACATTTTGCTATTGGCAATTAATACCTTAACGGCACGCTGAAACCATTACTAAAACTTGATGGCCTCAAATGAATACTGATATAGATACGCCTCTTTATTCAAGACACCACATTGATGTTCAGTCTATACGCTTCCTAGACTTAGATGACCAACAACAAATTGAGTACCTTGTCACGGGAGACATTGAACACGTCATCAACGTTTTACAGCACTGCCCTCATGGTCAGGTACAGCATTTAATCGAGCAATTAGAGTTAATTGGTCATAGCAAACGTGCCAGACATATCGCAGTTCAGTTAGGGATTATTCTGTCCGAGGCTGAAACCAACCGTGATTACCTTACGACCTCTGTAAGCGAGCACGTACTGCAGCGAATAGGATGGATTGTCACCCTTGCCCTGCTAGGGATCGTCTCTGGATTAATTATTGCCCAGTATGAAGACACGCTAAGCCAACTTGTATTGCTCGCTGTTTATATGCCTGTGATTGCTGCAGCAGGCGGCAACACCGGTTCTCAAGCCGCAACGCTTGTCATCCGGGCGCTGGCAACCGGTGAGGTACAGCAAAAGCAATGGTTACGGGTCGCCTTGAAGGAATTTAGGGTCGGTCTCGTGTTGGCTATTGCGGTAGCTTCAGTAGTTGTCGTACGTATTTTGATTTTCAGTGATGTTACCAGTCTTGGCGACTTCTATATCTCTGATATCGCGCTGGCTATAGCAATGGCCTTATTTATCCAAATAGTCTTGTCGACAACACTTGGTGGCGTACTTCCAATTATTGCAAGGGTCTTCAAGCTCGACCCAGCGGTACTGGTAAGCCCTATGCTCGCTTCGATTGTCGATATTTCGGGGATGTGGATCTATTTCTCGGTGGTCAATGCCATCTTGGGTATTAGTTAATTCCACAACCTTAAAGTCTTTATTATCTTGGTGTTACTTTGCCGGAGCTTCTCAGGCATTGCAGCACTGCTACACCCACACTTATCAATAAGTAAAACACATGAAGAAAAATACTTGCTCTCAACGTAACCACTCGAATGGGAGACCATTACATGATTACTAAATGGTTTTCTGTCAAGAGTTCTGATTCTCTGGAGATCCTTGAAAGTAGCAAAGAAACTGGCCTTTCAAGCTCTGAAGCTCAATCACGCTTAGAGCGTTATGGCCCGAATGAAATATCTGATAAGCAGGCAACACCTGGTTGGAAGATATATTTAGAGCAATATAAAAACCCTCTGGTGTTTATTCTTGCTATTGGTGCCATTGTTTCATGGGTTACCGGGCATTTTATTGATGCTATCGCCATCGCCGTGATTATCCTCATCAATACCGGTATTTCTTTCTGGCAGGAATTCAAAGCCCAAAAAGGCATGGAAGCCCTCAAAGATATGGCCGCACCAAAGGCTGAGGTTTTCCGCGATAGCCAATGGATCAGTGTGGCAGCAAAAGAGCTAGTACCTGGTGATATCATCAAGATCAATACCGGTGATATTTTACCAGCCGATGTCAGATTGCTTGAGGCAAACCGCCTATCTATCGATGAGGCAGCCCTCACCGGTGAATCGGAGCCTGTCAATAAAACGATAGAAGCTATCGATGACCCGTCTGTTGGTATTGGCGACCAGAAAAACATGGGCTTTATGACCACCATTGTCACCACAGGTACTGGTCTTGGCCTGGTTACTGCCACAGGTATGGATACTGAGGTCGGTCATATCGCTGATATGATGAACCAAACCGAAGAAACCAAATCACCGATGCAGGCCCGTATGGATACGCTTGCGATGATGCTGCTGTTCGTTGGCCTCGGTGTAGTTGCCCTAGTTTGTGGCATCGGTTTGTACCACGGTATGCCATGGCTGGATATCCTGACAACCGGTATTTCCTTGTCTGTTGCTGCTATTCCTGAAGGTCTGCCTACGGTTGTGACTATCGTATTGACGATGGGTTCTACCAAAATGGTGAAAAACAACGCCCTTGCCAAGCAGCTATCGGCGATTGAAACACTGGGTTCGACAACGGTTATCTGCTCGGATAAAACCGGTACCCTAACCCAGAACCAGATGCAGGTCATGAAGGCTTACGATGTATCAGGCCGCTACTGGAACGTGTCTGGTAAAGGCTTTGATCCAAAAGGCGAGTTTATCCCTGATGGCCATAAGCTGAATGTGGCTGACAGCCCAGCGATGATCAAAGGCCTAATGGTTGCAACGCTGTGTAACGATGCCGAGTACATCAATGTCGAAGGTAACTGGACAGTCCGTGGTAACCCTACAGAGGGTGCACTGATTGTGGCAGCAGCCAAAGCCGGCCTGAAACAATCTGAGCTGCTTGAATCTTCCGGTTATAAGATCGTCAAGAAGTTCCCATTTGACTCTGCCCGCAAAATGGCATCAGTGATCGTTCGTGACCCAGAAGGTAACCACTTCTTGGCACTTAAGGGCGCACCGGATGTTGTCCTGAACAAGTCAGCCAACTTTATGACTGACACGGGTTATATCCCGCTAGCTCCGACTACATCAGAAGGAAACCTAGGGTATGACCTAAGTGCTTCTATGGAAATCAAAGCTGATTTCCAGCAGGCCATTGCCCAGTTTGGTAGCGAAGCCCTTCGTACTCTTGCTGTTGGCTTCCGTGAACTGACAAAAGCTGAACTGGAACTCGACTACCCAGAGCTTGAGAAAGACATCAATATCCTTGGTATCTATGGCATTATGGATCCACCGCGTCCAGAAGTCCGTGATGCAGTAGAACAGTGTTACCAGGCCGGTGTTCGTACCGTGATGATCACTGGCGACCATGCGGCAACTGCAGCAGCTATTGCCCGTGATATCGGCATCATCCGTAGCGAAAACGACAGGGTTGTAACAGGCGCAGAGCTTGACCAGCTCGATGACGAAGAGCTGCAACAGATCTGTCCTCAGGTTGCTGTTTTCGCCCGTGTGACTCCTGAGCACAAGCTACGTATCGTAAAAGCACAACAAGAAAACAACGAGGTTGCCTCGATGACAGGTGATGGTGTGAATGACGCACCAGCCCTTCGCCGTGCTGATATTGGTGTCGCCATGGGTATTACCGGTACGTCTGTTGCCAAAGATTCGGGTGACCTAATCCTACTGGATGATAACTTCAGCACCATCGTTAAAGCCGTCCGCCAGGGACGTCAGATTTTCGATAACCTACGTAAGTTTATCCGCCAGGCACTGACCGCCAACGTTGGTGAAGTATCGGTTATCCTGTTTGCGTTCTTGTTGATGGGGCCTGATGCTATTTTGCCACTGACACCGCTGATGATCCTTTGGGTCAACCTGGTTTCAGATGGCCTACCGGCCCTTGCCCTAGGTGTTGAACCGGAAGAGAAAGACCTGATGGAAAGGAAGCCGCGCAAGCGTAACCAGGGTTTCTTCTCCGAAGGACTTGGTCACCGCATCGTAACTCGCGGCCTTGCACTTGGCGCACTTAGTTACGCAGGCTTTGCGATGGCACTAAATGCGGGATACAGCGCCTACTATGCACAAACAGTTGCTTTCCTGACGTTGATTTTCTCGCAGTTGTGGCACCTGTTCGATAGCCGTACTTTCACCACGGTGTTCCGCAAGAACCCGTTTACCAATAAGTACCTGCTGTTGGCTATCGCCGTATCCGGTGGCTTATCGCTAGCATTGGTTTATAGCCCATTTGGCGAACTGGTATTCCATACCCGTCCATTGGAATTTGGCCACTTGATGATGATTGTTGCCGCTTCGGGGGGGATGACTTTCGTCCTGTCAGCCATCAAAGAGCTAACCAAAACCAAGCTGCTGTAAAGAAGATTGGTTAAAGAAGGTAAGCTAAAGACCGCAGCATTCTTGCTGCGGTTTTTCTCTTAGAACTTAGCGGGATAGACAACCACTGGCTACTGTAAGTGGTTGTGATTTCCGCTATTGTTAATAACAGTAAAACGATTTCAATAACTTCAAGGCTATTTATGGAACCTCGCCTAGACGAACTTAACCTCAACTTGATGCGTCTACTCAAAGCACTGGTAGAGAAAAAAAGCACCAAGCTTGCTGCTGAACAACTAGGCATGTCCCAAGCGACCGCAAGCCGAGGGCTAGCAAGCCTTAAGGAAGTATTTGGTGAAATGCTCTTTGTCCGCAAGGCCCATGGCATCGAACCATCCGCGATGGCAATCAAACTGGCAGCCGTCGTTGATGATATGCTTAGCCCAATCCAAGACGTTCTGGAAGACTTTGCCGAGTTTTCTAGTGATGACTTCAACGGCAACATTTCCATTGTGGCAGACTCGGTCTACTACGAAGAGCAAGGGGCCAAACTGATATCCCAACTCTATAAGGCGCTGCCTAATGCCTCATTTTCTTTTTTCAACTGGGATGAAAGCAGCCAGGAGGAAATGCTCAGCGGCAAATTTGATTATTGTATTGTCGATAACGAGATGGAGTTAGGACAAGATATCTACCTCAAACCGTTATTTAGCGAAAAGACCGTACTGATTGCCAGGGAGAACCACCCTATCCTGAGCTTAAGTTACGACTGGGATGAAATCGCTGATCTGCCTTTGGTGATCCTACCCCCTCCGGTACAGAATACCCCGCTGACCAGTATCGAAGTCGAGTATTTACGCAGGGATCTCACTCCTCATGTCCTGTTACGCTCTTACAATATCCAGGCAGCTTGCCAATTGGTGTCAGAAACTGATGCGATTATGTTCTCGAGCATTAGCACAGCGAACAACTTTAAGGGGGTAACCCATTATCCTGCACCTCCTTTGAGCCACCAGTTCAATGAGTTTACCATCTATGGCGGCTACCTTCAGACTAACCGGAATCACCCGCTGTATCGTTATTTGCACAACACTATATCGGCTATTTTCAATCCATAGGCAATTGGTATAAACACATTACCACCTTATTTTTACCTGCTTATACCGACAGTTCCATTTGACTCTAGCACCATTCAAGACTCTACAATTTTGCGTACTTTGCAGTGTTAGCTGCCAGCAGTAACGGATCGTTTTGAGTAGGTTTTACCATGGCGTTTGATGAGCCGAGCAATTATGCCCTTGTGGTTCAAGGGGGAGGACAAAAAGGCAGTTTTGCCGCTGGGGTGCTTGACCAGTTTATGAAATATAACTTCAATCCATTTTCATTTTATGTCGGTACATCAGCCGGAGCACTGAATATATCTCCTTATGTCACAGGGCAAAGCGGCTTTGGGTTGAACTTTATTTTAAATTTCACCACCAAGTCCCGCTTTTTCAACCTCAAGCAGTTTATCAAGCGTAAACAACAGATGGATCTTGACTGGGCATTTAAGGCCATGATGGAGACCAAAGACTGCTTGCAAATTGAAAAGGGCAAACAAAAGCTTAAATCGAGAGAAGCATTAGCCTGTTTGACTGATGCAGAATCACTTGAAGACGCCTACTACCCTATTTTTACCGACAATTGGTACAACGTACTTCGAGCGACCTGTGCCATTCCAATCCTTTACCAGCAACAAGTCGAAATAGATGGTAAAACATGGATAGACGGTGCGATTGCTGCCAACACTCCTGTGATTAAAGCATATAAAAATGGGTACAAGCGTATCGTAGTCATTCAAACCTCGCCGCTTGAAAATGATAACAAGCAACTAAACGAAAAGCAGATACTCCATTCTCGAAAACTATTGCAAGAGAGCCTTGAGCATATCCATTGCCATCATCTATATAAGAAGAGAAGGCAGCAGGCAAAATACTTTGAACGCAGGCTTGAAGGAATTATCGACCAAAGAATTAAAGCTTTAACAGATTCGCAGAGTGGAACAGATAGCGAACAAAAAGAGAAGCAAAGTTGGGGAACGTATTTGGAGGATACCCTTCACCTGGTCTCGGTACATGCAAAGCGGTTTGGCTTCGACCCTTCCAATACCAAAGCGTTGGAGTTACTCGTGACCTTATTCGACAATCAGGCCATTGTTGATGACTTTTTAGATTCACCGCCTGAAGACAGCTTTATTTATCGCATAGCACCCAAGCGCCGCTTGAAAAGCAAAACCTTGCTAAGTGGCCGCAATGATATCCTGGAAGATTACTCCCACGGTAAAATGTGCGCGACTGAGTTTTTGGCTGACTATATTCCACAAGTCTATTCATAACAAGATAAAAGAAGGCACGCTGATGGCGTGCCTTTGACTCGGGTCATTCATATAGTCTAGAGGTTGAAACTGTAATTCAAACCCAGGGTGAAAATATTGGCCGAACGGTCGTCAGGTTCTTGCCCAGTTGGGTATGTGAAACTACCTCTCGAATCACCTTTGGCTTTGGTATAATGCCACTCTGCGACCGCTGCCAAATTAGGTAATATGTCGTACCTTGCCCCCAAACTAAAACTATCAGACTTATCCTTGTTGCCCTCTTCCCCACCGGTTCTTTTGCCGTAAACGATATACGGCGTCCAATCGTGGTAATGATACAGCAAGGAAACATAGCCTCCCCAAGGGGCATCTTTACTGGTTGTCCCTTCAAAGATAACCGTAAAATCTTGCCACTCATACTTCAGGCCATATGACCAAGTTTTACTGTCTATTGGTACGGAAAGTTTGCCAAATTTAATGGGAACGCCAAAGTCATTAAACTCGACAGGAATAATGTCTTCGACCGTTGTAATATCGAGCCTAGCTTCGAAATAGTTGAGATAGACGCTCCAAACATCGCTCTCTAAATCCAGCCGCAAACCATAGAGTTCTTTCAGGTCAACATCATAATATGTATTGTTGATTTCATTATCATCAATCGACGTTTTAAATGCGGCATAAGGCTGTACTTGGAGAAGCAAACTATCATTGAGTACCCAGGTGTAATAGCCATCGATACCATCATAGCGTGTGAAGCCGCCGGTAGTATCGTACACCTCTGCAGGAAGCCTTACCCAAGGGTAGGCTTGGTTAACAAACACGACTTGGGAATACATAAATGTCGGCGAGCGTAATCGCCCTGCACGTATTTTCAAGTCGGCAATAGGTTCAACGGAAATATAGGCCCACTCCAAGTCCGGGTCACTGAAATTATCCGTAGGGCGCTTTACAAGCTGTGCCGATGCGTGAAGCCAATCTGTTGGGAAAATATCAGCTTGTAAACCCACTATCGTGTCGCAATCAAAACACCAATCATCGGTAATATTGCGGGTGTAATAATATGGCGTATCATTATCACTCTTTGCCGCAGCTACCGATGCAAACCCGGAGATAGCTAACCAATCAGGTAACTCAACCGCTTTTACCGCTAAAGACGAGAGCAGCAATAACGCCGTACTAATGTATTTCAAGCAGTACATTGAGCCCCCCTATTTCGCTGATAGGCAAATACCCAATAGCTGATGGCTTTTGTTCTAACCACTGATGCACCAACTCAATATCGTCTGACTTCATTTCGGTTGGTGGTTTTGCTCTGCCAGAGAAAGCTATCGATGACCAAATCCTTTTCATCTGCCCCTCACTCTTCCTTAAGATTTTCTGATAAAACTCCTTTCTGTATTCACTACCAGAAGGGAAATCGATTAATTCTATTTTTCCAATCCCTGGAATAGTGTGAACCTTGCCAGAAAACAGCAGTTTTGCTTTGGTTTTGGTAAGTTTTTCTGCGGGTGGTGTCGGTGTTGATGTGACAATGGCATAACTTTCCGCCAACGTTGTTGGAGAAAAAACGACAATAAATAAAAAAAGACAACCAAACGTTCTTTGCAGTAAAAATGTCACATTACACGCCCCTGATATTTCCTATGTAAATATCGTAGGCAGGATAAATTCAGCTAATAAACAATTTGTTTTTTGATTTTGATTCAAGTCACATTATATCTATCATTTATTTTATTAATTGTTATTTGCCTTTAATTTGACAGCTAAATCGCCAATATTTTGAACCACACAAAGCATTAATTCGCTTTTTATTTTATAAAAAAAAGACGCTGAACTTCAGCGTCTTAATGCTATATATTCTTCTTGGTAACCTAATTAAACATCATAGGTTGTTGAAGAAATATCGCCACCGGTACCCGTCCAGTTGGTGTGGTAGAACTCACCACGTGGCTTGTCAGTGCGCTCGTAAGTGTGGGCACCAAAGTAGTCACGCTGTGCCTGAAGCATATTTGCTGGCAGGCGGGCAGTCGTGTAACCGTTCAGGAAGGTAAGCGCTGAAGACATGCAAGGCATCGGTAGGCCGGTCTCAAATGACTTAGCGACTACTTTACGCCATGCTGGTAGGCAGCCTTCCAGGATATCCTTGAAGTAATTATCAAGACCGAGGAAAGCAAGGTCAGGGTTAGCTTCAAAAGCATCACGAATATTACCCAAGAAGGCACTGCGGATAATACAACCGCCACGCCACATCAGGGCAACGTTACCGTAGTTCAGATCCCAGTTGTTAGATTCAGACGCTTCGCGGATCAACATAAAGCCTTGAGCGTAAGAGATGATCTTAGACGCTAGCAGTGCCTGACGCAGTGCATCCAACCACTGTGCCTTATCACCTTCAACCGCAGTGATTGGGTTGTTGAACAAAGAAGCGGCATGCTCACGCTGCTCTTTCAGTGATGATAGGCAACGGGCAAATACAGAATCAGTGATCAGAGTTAGCGGAATACCGTGGTCCAATGCATTGATACCAGTCCACTTACCTGTGCCTTTCTGGCCTGCAGTATCAAGGATCTTCTCAACCAGCGGCTCGCCGTCTTCATCACGGTAACCTAGAATGTCTGCAGTGATTTCGATCAGGTAGCTATCTAGCTCAGTCTTGTTCCACTCGGCGAAAGTTGCCTGCATCTCATCGTGAGACATGCCAAGGCCCTCTTTCATGAAGTGGTAAGCTTCACTGATCAGCTGCATGTCACCGTATTCGATACCGTTGTGAACCATCTTCACAAAGTGGCCAGCACCTTCTTTACCTACCCAATCACAACACGCTTCGCCTTGGTCGGTCTTAGCGGCAATTGCCTGGAAGATAGGTTTAACGTGAGGCCATGCTTCAGGATCACCACCAGGCATGATAGACGGCCCGAAACGCGCACCTTCTTCACCACCAGATACACCAGCACCCACATAACGGATACCCTTCTCACGAAGTTCAGCCACGCGGCGGTTAGTATCTGGGTAGTTTGTGTTACCACCATCAATGATGATATCGCCTTCGTCCAGCAGTGGGACGAGGTTGTCGATGAACTGATCAACAACCGCACCAGCACGAACCATCAACATCACCTTACGTGGTGATTCTAGTTTGCTAACCAGATCTTCAAGAGAAGTCGCACCGACAATGTTGGTGTCTTTAGCCGGACCCTGCAAAAATTCATCAACTTTCGCCACAGTACGGTTGTAAGCAACCACTTTAAATCCGTTATCGTTCATGTTTAGGATCAGGTTCTGACCCATCACGGCCAAACCGATAACACCAATATCAGCTTTCATTTACTTCTCTCCTTATGCCAGCTCTTTGGCTGCTTCTGAATCTAAATACCACTCGGTTGTACCAGCCTTTGAGCTGACTTTAGCTGCTGGGTATGCCTCTGCAGCCGGTGCATTGTCGGCGATCTGTTTGATCACTGCCGATTTACTTGCACCTAGAACCAAGTAAGTAATACGTTTAGCGTTTGCCAGCAGGTGCGCGGTTTTTGTCACGCGGATCTGGCGAGTGTCTGGATGTGCAGCGATAGCTGCAATTTCTGTTGTGTCGTAGTCTGTTTGCCCCGGGAACAGTGAAGCAGTATGACCATCTGTTCCCATACCCAACAAGATCCAATCAAATTCAGGTAACCCATCTTTTTCAGGGATTTCTGCAATCATCTCTTGGGCAAAGCGAATCGCTTCCATCGCGGCAAATTCTTCACCGCGAATACGGTGGATATTCTCAGCAGGGATTGCAATATGATCGAACAACAAGGCTTTAGCCTGACCATAATTACTCTGCTCGTCTTCCGGTGCAACGCAACGTTCGTCACCCCACCAGAAGTGGAGGTTCTGCCACTGAATAGACTTTGCAAACTCAGAGCCCGCCAAATAAGCGAACAGCTGAGACGGGGTGCTACCACCAGACAGTGAAATATGGACTGGTCGCCCAAGTTCACTGTATTCCTTCAGGCTGTTAGCCAAGGCATGAACAACCTGATCGGCGTTTTCAAATACGTGGTAATTCATGAGTCTTATAGCTCGCAGTAGTCGGTGTTTGTCAGGTTCTTACAAGGGAAGCGCCATTCGCGATCGTCGCGTGACAATAGCTCATCGGCTTCTTTCGGTCCCCAAGTACCTGCCGCGTAGCCGTATAGGTGCTCTGGGTTTTCCTTGTAGTCCAAAATAGGCTGAACAAACTGCCAGCAAGCTTTCACCGCATCGGTACGTGCAAACAAGGTCGCATCACCTTTCATTGAATCCAGCAGCAAGCGCTCATAAGCTGTCAGCATATGGGTCTCTTCCAAACTCTCGTAGTGGAAGTCCATGCTCACTTCTTTAGCTTCAAAACCCGCCCCCGGCTGCTTAAGACCGAAGCTCATCAAAATGCCTTCATCTGGCTGAATACGAATGATGAGTTTATTCTCGGGCGCGTTAGCACCAAATACTGGGTGAGGCGTTTTCTTGAAATGAATAACCACTTCAGTCACGCGGGTTGGCAAGCGTTTACCGGTACGCACATAGAAAGGCACACCGTTCCAGCGCCAGTTGTCGATAAACATCTTCAAACCAACATAGGTTTCAGTGCGCGAGTCTTCTGCCACACCCGGCTCTTCGCGATAACCTTTAAGGTGAGAACCACGTACATCCGATTCTGTGTACTGGCCCAATACAAGGTTGTTTTGCAGGTCTTTTTCAGATAGCGGTTGAAGGCTCTTGAATACCTTCATGACTTCGTCACGCATTGAGTCGGCATTAATTGCAGCCGGCGGCTCCATACCTACCATTGCCAAAACTTGCAACAAGTGGTTCTGGAACATATCACGAACGGCACCCGCACCATCGTAATACCCACCACGCTCTTCAACACCAAGGAATTCAGCTGCCGTGATTTCAACGTAATCAATAAAATTACGGTTCCAAAGCGGCTCGAACATACCGTTGGCAAAACGGAACACCAGTAGGTTCTGGACAGTCTCTTTACCTAGGTAGTGGTCGATGCGGTAGATTTGGTGTTCTTGGAAATGGGCGTGTAAATCTTTATCTAGCTGCTCGGCAGTTGCCAAGTCATAGCCGAATGGTTTTTCGACAATCAGGCGTTTCCAGCCATTTTCTTCACTGTTGAGGCCATGAGCGGCAAGGCACTCTGGAATAACACTGTAGAGGCTCGGCGGTGTCGCCAAATAGAAGGTCGTATTACCGTTGGTTTGATACTTCTGTTCAATGTCATCCAAACGAGATTTCAGTTTGGCATAATCTTCTACATTCTTGGTATCAATAGCTTGGTAGTGAAGGCGTTGACAGAAAGCATCAAGCACCTGAGGGTCAACTTTTTCGTTGGCTGTCAGCGAATCTTTCAATTTCTGCTGGAACTCATCATCAGAATAGTGAGTTCGACTTACCCCCAAAATAGCGAATTCTTCAGACAGCAATCCATTCGCGAATAGGTGATAGAAGGCTGGGATCAACTTACGATGGGTCAGGTCACCCGACGCCCCGAAGATGACGATACAATTATTTTCAGGCTTAACCATAATGCTTTCCTACTCGCCTGAATCCATCAGGACAAGTTATTCATTTTATTGTGTTGTGATGTTATCAACACGGCTACAAAGCACCAGAAGGTTTTGCCTATCGCAGTGATAGGTAAAACCTTCAGTTGGTCACATTTTAGTCGATAATGAGAACAGTGCCTTTCGGGCGCCTCATTATGTATGAGAAGCACATAACATCCCAGCTACATTTGTCTGGTACAACCACCTAAGACAAGGCAACTAATTGCTTTGTATACTCTTGCTGCGGGTCACTAAACAGGATTTGGGTTTCCCCCTGCTCCACCACCTGCCCTTGGCGAAGCACCAAGGTGTAATGGCAAAGCGACTTTACAACATGGAGGTCATGGCTAATAAACAGGTAGGTTAAATTGTACTTTTGCTGCAAGTCTTTCAGCAATGTAAGCACTTGAAATTGAACGGTTCTGTCCAACGAAGAAGTGGGTTCATCCAACAGGATAAACGATGGTTTGAGCACAAGGGCGCGGGCAATAGCGATACGTTGGCGCTGGCCTCCCGAGAATTCATTCGGGTAACGGTGGCGAGTTTCGGGGTCGAGTTCAACATCACGCATCACATCACAAATGACCTTATCTTCTTGCTCTGGCGTTAGGTTTTGGTGCACTTTCAACCCCTCACCAATAATTTGCGCCACCGACATTCTTGGGTTCAAGGCTGAAAACGGGTCTTGGAAAACAACTTGCATCTTGCTGCGTATGGGCAACATTTGTTTACGATTAAACGCCGAGATATCTTCACCCCGGTATAAAATTTCACCCGTACTTTCCAGTAGTTTGAGAATTGCCATTCCCGTTGTCGACTTGCCCGAACCACTTTCCCCCACCAGACCGACACTGTGGCCTGTACGGAGTAAGAAACTCACATCGGTCACTGCCTTGATATGATCTTTGACTCGCTTAAGCACCCCTCCTTTGACTGGGAACCATACCCGCAAGTCTTTGACCTCAAACATAGGTGTCGCCGTCATATCAACGGGAACCGGTTCACCGCTCGGATCGGAATTGATCAACTTGATTGTGTAGGGATCTTGCGGGCGTTCAAACACTTCGGTCATGGTGTTGGTTTCGACCAAACGTCCCATCTGCATTACCGCAACACGATCGGCAATTTTGCGCACAATGCTCAAGTCATGGGTAATAAACAGCATGGCCATGCCCATTTCGCGCTGCAGATCTTTGAGCAAATCCAATATCTGCGCCTGAACCGAAACATCCAAAGCCGTTGTCGGCTCATCGGCAATTAGCAGTTCCGGCTCATTGATGAGTGCCATGGCTATCATCACCCGCTGGCGCTCGCCACCGGACAGTTCATGGGGGTAGGATTCCAACCTTTTTTCCGGGTTTCTGATCCCAACTTTCTGCAACCATTCCAGCGCTTTTTTCTGTGCTTCGCGCTGGCGGGTACCCCGGTGGATAGCCAGAATTTCACAAAGCTGGCGGCCAATTTTATGTAGCGGGTTCAAAGACATCATCGGCTCTTGGAAGATCATTCCGATACGGTTGCCTCGCAAGCCACGCATTTCACGCTCACTACAGCGCATCATATCGATGCCGTCATAATGAATGTGCCCACTGAGATAATGGGTGGACGATTTCGGTAACAGGCGCAATATCGCATTCGCCGTAACAGACTTACCCGAGCCACTCTCCCCCACCAGCGCAAGGGTTTCCCCGCGTTTAATATCCAAACTGACGTTGTAGGTCACTTGGTTAACAGATTTTCCGCTCTGAAAGCCCACCGAGAGGTTTTCGATAGTAATAATAGGCTGTGACATGGTTACCTCTGATGGTGGGGATCGAATGCATCACGCACTGCTTCACCGACAAACACCAGCAAGCTCAGCATGATTGAAAGGACAACGAAAGCAGACAAACCCAGCCATGGGGCTTGAAGGTTAGTTTTACCTTGGGCCAATAGCTCACCCAATGACGGGGAGCCTGCCGGTAAACCGAAACCAAGGAAATCAAGTGAGGTCAAAGTGGTAACCGAACCGCTAAGGATAAACGGCATCATAGTCAACGACGCCACCATGGCATTGGGCAACATGTGGCGCAGCATGATTCGCCCATCACCGACCCCCATTGCCTGCGCAGCCCTGACATAATCGAGGTTCCGGCAACGAAGGAATTCAGCGCGAACCACACCGACCAATCCCATCCAACTGAACAGCACCATAATGCCAAGCAGCCACCAGAAATTAGGCTCAACGAAACTGGAGAGGATAATTAGCAGGAACAGGGTCGGCATTCCCGACCATACTTCGATAAAACGCTGGCCAAACAAATCGACCCAGCCACCGTAGTAGCCTTGGCTAGCCCCGACAATGACTCCAATTACAGTGGAAATAATCGTCAAAGCAAAGCCAAACAGTACCGATATCCGAAAACCATAAATGATCCGGGCCAACACATCGCGCCCCTTATCATCGGTACCTAACCAGTTGACACTATCCGGCGGCGACGGGGCTGGGCCAGACAAGTTGTAGTTGATGGTATCGTAACTAAAGCGGATCAACGGCCAAATCATAAAGCCTTCAGCCTCAATCAGATCCGCCACGTATGGGTCGGTATAATCGGCTTCAGCATCAAACTCACCGCCAAACTCGGTTTCTGAGTAAGGGGTGACAATGGGGAAATACCACTGCGATTCAAACTGGATCACCAGCGGTTTGTCATTAGCAACCAGTTCGGCGAACAAGCTGAAGAAAAACAGGATCGAGAAGATCCACAATGACCAATAGCCCCGCTTATGAGCGCGGAACCTCGCCCAACGTTCCTTGGTTAATGGGTTAAGTTTCACTAACGTGCCTCAAAATCTATCCGTGGATCGACCAATGTATAGGTAATATCCGAAATAATGTTCAGCAACAGCCCCAGTAGCGTCATGATGTACAAAGAGCTAAATACGACTGGGTAATCTCGCTGTATGGTCGACTCAAACCCTAACAAACCTATCCCTTCGAGTGAAAACATCACCTCTATCAGCATCGCACCGGTAAAGAAGATACTGATGAATGCCGCCGGGAAACCCGCGATAATGATCAGCATGGCATTGCGAAAAACATGGCGATACAAAATGCTGCTCTCATCTAGCCCCTTGGCGCGAGCTGTCACTACGTACTGCTTGTTGATTTCATCAAGGAAGGAGTTTTTGGTCAGCATGGTCAAAGTGGCAAAACCGCCAATCACCATCGCCAGAATAGGCAAGGTTAGGTGCCAAAAATAATCAATAATCTGCTGATACCAGTTCAGCTGGTCAAAATTGGACGACACCAATCCCCGCAATGGGAACCAACTGAAATAATTGCCACTGGCGAAAAAGATGATCAACAAAATTGCGAACAAGAACCCTGGAATCGCATAGCCAACGATCACCACCGCACTGCTCCAAACATCGAACCGCGAGCCGTGTTTGATGGCTTTGGCGATTCCGAGCGGAATCGAAACCAGATAGATGATCAGGGTGCTCCAGAGCCCTAGTGAGATAGAGACTGGCAAGCGATCAATGATCAAGTCGATCACATTGCCGCCTTTGAACAGGCTCTCGCCAAAGTTGAAGGTGGCATAATCCTTGAGCATATCGAAATAACGCTCTAGCAGCGGCTTATCGAAGCCGAACTGCTTTTTGATCGCCTCGACGACTTCGGGATCTAACCCGCGAGAGCCCCGATAGCCGGAACCATTTTCAGAAGGCTCTAGCGAGCCAACTTCCTGCCCGCCACCGGTAAAACGCTCCATGATACCGGAGCTATGACCTTCTAACTGAGCAACGGCCTGTTCAACCGGGCCACCGGGCGCAATCTGGATAACAAAGAAGTTGATGGTGATGATCGCCCACAGCGTGGGGATCACCAACAACAAACGCCGAATAATATATGCCGACATAATTACCGCCGCTTCTCAGGCAACTTGGCCGCTTTTTCGTTATCAATCCACCAGGTATCCCTGCCCAGAGAGTATTTCGGGCGAACATCCGGACGAGAGAATTTATCCCAACTGGACACCCGGAACATACTGATGTGCCATTGTGGGATCACGTAAAAATTCCACTGCAATACCCTGTCGAGTGCCCGGCCAAGACTTAGCAGTTTATCCGGGTTTTCTTGGTTTTCGGCAATTTGCTCGGTCAGGTAATCTATTGCAGGATCTTTAACCCCTGCAGTGTTGTAGGTACTGTCGATAAAGTTGCTGTTCCAGGCAATCATCAAGTTCGGGCTCGGGTAAGGGTTCGCCCCGTAACCTGCCGACACCATGTCGAAATCCCTGTCCCGCAGGCGTTTGATGTACTGGGTGGTATCAACAGTGCGCAAACGCATATCTATACCCAGTAACTTCAGGTTCTTCTGAAGGGGAATAGCCAACCGCTCAGTGGTCGGGCTATACATCAACAGTTCAAAGGTAAAGGCTTCACCCGTCTCGACGTTGGTCATCACCTTGTTCTGCACTTCCCATCCGGCCTCTTTCATCAAAGCGAGCGCTTTGCGAAGTTGAACCCGGATACGGCCCGAGCCATCAGATACTGGCGGCTTGTACTCTTCGGTAAATACCCTTGCTGGAACTTTGTCTTTCACCGGGGCAAGGAAAGCCACCTCATCTTCCGAAGGCAAGCCTTTGGCTTCGTAATCGGTATTTTGGAAATAGCTGCGAGTGCGGGTGTACTGGTTGTAGAACAGGCTCTTGTTCATCCACTCGAAGTCCATGGCGTAAGACAGCGCCTCGCGTACTTTAGGGTCGCTGAAATAGCTACGCTCGGTATTGAACACGAACGCCTGCATCGACTGGGGAATTTGGTGTGGGATCTCTTCCTTTATAATGTATCCCTTATCAAAATTCGGGCCTTGGTACATCGTTGCCCAGAACTTGGCAACGTTCTCTTCGCGTATATCATATTCACCGGCTTTGAACGCTTCCAGGGTGACGGTTTCATCCCGGTAATAATCGTACTTGATCGTCTGGAAGTTGTTCCGGCCGACATTAACCGGCAAATCTTTCGCCCAATAATCTTTCACCAAGGTGTAGGTGACACTTTGGCCAGACTTGTAATCGGAAATCTTATAGGCACTGCTGCCAACAGGCGGGGTGTTAAGCGGTTCGCTTAAATTCTTATCTTTCCAGTAGTGCTCAGGCAATACGTTCATGCCCTGCACTAATGCCAACAACACTTCTCGGTTAGGCTCTGCCATTTCGATTCGTGCCGTTCGCTCCGATTTTGCTGTCACCGATTTGACGTCCTTGAAGTAGACCTTGTATTGGGCGACGCCTTCTTTCATGAATTTATCAAAGGTAAATGCGACATCAGCGGCGGTGATCGGCTCACCATCATGGAATTTGGCATTGGGGTTGATGTCCACTTCCATCCAGGAGAAATCTTCCGGATAACGGACCTTTTCAGCAATGAGGGGATAATAGCTGTCAATTTCATCTTCTGAGGACACAAACAAGGTGTCATAAATTGCTTCACTACCCGCTGCCGAAACACCCCGAGAAGCAAAACGGTTGAAACTGTCAAAGGTGCCGACCTGAGCGTAGGTCACCTGCCCACCTTTGGGCGCATCAGGGTTGACGTAATCAAAATGGGTAAAGTCAGCGGGATACTTGGCTGCTCCAAACCCGACCAAAGAGCGGCTTTCAATTACTTCACTAGCCGATACGGAACCGGCAATGACCATCGCCACCAGCAACGATGAGACGCTTTTGTACATCTAGGCCTCCATGCAAAAATCTGTTTCAGATGATACTTACTGGCACCATCTTACTCGTTGAATTAGATGAAATTATTTTGTGGTATATGTTTACGATAGGACACTAATGACAAATGAACAACCACTCAATAGCCAATATGAAAACCTGTGATCACTTGCGACAAGCTATTGAAGCCGTTAATATCGCCCGCTTTCAGGTTTACGGACCGCAATCTCATCTACATTTGTCAGGATCACCCTATGTCAAAGTTCTTCTATAAAGGCCGCATTGAGAAAAAACCAAAGCACGAGAGCTACGGCTTTAACACCAAGCAAGCCAAGAAGTTAGGCACTGAAGTCAACCCGCTTGAACTTATTGTAAATAGCGATGAGAAAAAAGCTGAAGTCGAAGCACAGCTAGAACAGCACCAAATCGTTGCCACGATTACGGTTAATCCAGAAGCAGAAGAAAATCTGGTTGAGCTGGAAACATTGATCAACAAACCTAAGACGACAGTTTTTGAGAAAACCCCAAACCGTAATGACCCATGTTCATGCGGAAGCGGTAAAAAGTACAAGAAGTGCTGCGGCTAAGCTTAAACCCTGACTTTTTTGCGAGAAAACGTATAATCTCGCGCTGTTGTAAAATTTCGGAAAGATACAAGTTATGAGCAAAGGTTACGCCTGTGTTGGGCTATTCAATCCCAAAACCCCTGAAAATGTTGGTTCTGTCATGCGTGCCGCTGGCTGCTATGGCGTCAATAGTGTGTTTTACACAGGTACGCGCTATGACCTTGCTAAGAAATTTTGCACCGACACCAAAAACACAGTTCGTGATATTCCACTGATCGGGGTTGAAGACCTGAAAGATATTATCCCTCATGACTGTGTGCCTGTGGCGGTTGATTTTATTTAAAGCGCAAAACCCCCTCCGGGGGATAAGGACCCCCCCCGCGCGGTTTTTATCTTTTGCCCCGAAGACGGGAAGTTGAAGAAAAAAAATACCAACTTTTTCCGTGAG
>NZ_JACSOF010000086.1:0-28089 GCF_014349205.1 Photobacterium sp. BZF1 | reverse complement strand
GCCTTACCCCGTCGGCAATCAACTGGATAGGTTTTGGGTGCACAAGTTGTTGGGCCAGCAACATAGTGACAAAGCGGTAGAGAATGACATTGCTCGGCAGCTCGGAAGGAATTTCCTCCAGCAGCTTGTACATGTAGCTCAAAAAATATACATGCAGGTTGTCGCTAATACTTTGCCAGATTTTCTCTTTGCTGCCGAAATGGTGGCGGATCAAACTGTGTGATACGCCAGCCCGCTCACTGATATTTCTCAGTGAGACTCTTTCATACCCCAATTCGCAGAACATTTCCGCGGCGGTTTTGATGATAAGCAGCTTGGTTTCTTCGGCGGCCTGTGCGCTGCGACGGCCCTGTTTTCTTTCGGTCATCGTTCTATCTGTTTCATAGCCCACGCTATTTTTACCAAAAAAACGCGGGGGCGTCATCTGTGTGCTCACAAAATACTTATATTGTCCACCTGTAAAATATACTTGATCTCAGCAAAAATCAACTTATACTGCACAGGTGTGTAATATAAACAATTAGAGAGAAACGCCTGTGAAAGGAACATCCATTTCGTTCACCCCGTTTGTCAGGGTGGCAACAATAGTGTTGCTGGGAAGCATCCTAGCCGGATGTAACCAAGCCAACTCAGAAATCACCAAAGAGGTCATCAAGCCTGTGAAATTGCTGGAAATACCTATGCCAGCCAATCAGGCGAGCAATGCCTTTCCCGGAAAGCTAGAAGCGACGCAGCGTGCCCAGCTGTCTTTCCAGGTGCCTGGTGAAATTGAAAAGTTGACGGTCAGGGTTGGTCAGCGCGTCGAGCAAGGCCAAGTATTGGCAGTGCTGGATGATCAGGACTACCGCTTAGCTTTTGATGCCAAATTGGCAGAGTTTGAATTGGCGCAGAGCCAGTTTCAGCGTGCCAAGCAGTTATATGGCAAGAAACTGATCAGTACTGATCAATTTGACCAGCGCGAGACCGCATACAAGGCGGCAGCCGCCAACTTGGAGCAAGCGAAGACAGACGTTGAACATACTTTGATCAAAGCCCCTTTCAACGGTGTCGTTTCTCTGAAGTTTGTTAACCAGAACCAGTTTGTTGGCGCCAACCAGCCGGTGATGAATATCCAGAACGTTGATGAGATGGATGTGAGCTTCAACTTGCCAGTGCCTTTTGTTAAGCAGACCAGCCTGTCGGCGATCCGCCAGACGGTGGTGTGGGTTGAAATGGATAACCATCCTGCCCAGCAGATCCAGGCGGAGTTCAAAGAGTTGTCGACCAAGCCTGATGCTGATACCAACAGTTATACCGCCAAGGTGACGCTTTCCCGTCCGGAAGCGATGAATTTGCTCTCTGGGATGGTCGGTCAGGTGCACTTTGCCAAGCCTGAACTGGCGACCGCCCTGCGTTTACCGGAAGGTGCCTGGGTCGAGAAACAAAACGGCCAAGGAACGCTGTGGCAGTTTGACCCTGCAACCGGTGTTGTCGATGCCTTGCAAGTTGTTCTCAACGATGAGGGCGAGGTGGTATCTGGCCTAGCTCCGGGGAACATGGTGGTGATTGCCGGTGCAACGGATTTGTTACCGGGCCAGCAAGTGCGAGCCTGGGAACGTGAGGGTGGTATCTAAGATGTTGAAGAAGATGTCATTCGCCGTCCTTTCAATGATGGTATTGGCCGGTTGCCAAGAGCCGCCGCAGCAACAAATAACCGCGCCGCTTGCAGTGTCATCCTTGACGGTTGATCAGTCGGTGACCAGTCAGTACCGCACTTTCAAGGGGCAGGTGGAAGCGGCCGAAAATACCCCGTTGGCCTTCCGCGTCGAAGGTGAGTTGCAGCGTGTGCTGGTCAAATCTGGCCAACAGGTCAAAAAAGGCGAACTCCTAGCCCAGTTGGATGCTGATAAGTTCGAGCAGCAGCGCAATGACGCGCAGGTGCAGTACAAGTTGGCAACCAAGCAGTTGCAGCGTGGCCGTGAGTTGTTTGAGCGCAAGATGATTTCCAAGGCTGAGCTAGATGAGCTTTCAGCCAACCACAAGTTGGCAAAAGTGAACTTCAATTCGGCAGAGCGCCGCTTGGGCTACACCCGTTTAGTCGCTCCCTTCAATGGGGTGGTAGCGGACGTGCCGAAAGAGTCGTTCGAAGCAGTATCGCCGGGTGAAGCCGTCGTTAGCCTTTACCAAGATGATCTGCTGTATATCAACATCGCAGTGTCCGACAACGTGCTGGCGATGCTGAACCCTCTGCAAACGAATCACGGTTACCAGCCGGTGGCTCGTTTTGGCACTGAATCCGAAACCTATCCGGTGAATTACCTCGAGCATACCAGTGAGCTTGAGCCGCAGAGCCAAACCTACCGGGTGTGGTTTGAAATGCCGCAGCGCGATCCTGCCATCCTGCCGGGAACCAGTGTGTCCTTGCGTGTTGATATGGCCGAGGCCGGCCTGAGCACCTTGCAAGGTTACCAACTGCCAATGACAGCCATTGAGGCAGGTCGTGAAGCAGGCCAGTTTTTTGTCTGGAAGCTCGACGGCAATCAGGTCCACAAAGTGGAAGTGGGGATTGGCCAACTGAATAACCACGGCGCCATTGTGAGTAGCGGTGTCAGTGAAGGTGATCGCTTGGTGACATCCAGCCTGCGTAAACTGCGCGAAGGGATGGCAGTGAGCCTGCTTTCCAAGCCTGCAGCAGAGGCGCAAGCCCAGTGAAGTTGAACATGCCTACTATACGCCAATCCCTTATCCGATGGGTGATTTGGCTGGTGATCACATTAGCTGGACTCGCTTTTTTTACCGAGCTGGGTCAGCTAATGGCTTGGAAGCTGATTGAAGAAGGCATGCAGTATTTAGAGTTATCAATTCAGGCCAAGCCCGTAGTAACAACAGCTGTCGGGCTTGGTGAAGAAGATTGGGGATTGACTATGGCAGTAGCCACCATGGGAGCAGTACAGTGAATATTGCTGAGTATTCAATAAAAAATAAAGTCATTAGCTGGCTGTTCTTGATTATCTTGGCGGTCGGGGGCGTTACCTCGTTCCTCGATTTGGGAAGGCTGGAAGATCCGGCATTCACCATCAAAGATGCCATGATTGTTGCGACCTATCCGGGCGCAACCACCACTGAAGTAGAAGAAGAGTTAACCTACCCGCTGGAAAAAGCGGTGCGTCAGTTGCCGTATATCGACAAAGTGACCTCGACCTCATCGGCTGGGATGACCCAGATCATGGTCAGCATGGAGATGATTTATGGTCCAGACGAGCTGCCGCAGATCTGGGATGAAATGCGTCGTAAGGTTAATGACCTGCGTCCGACGCTGCCATCAGGTGTGGGTTCGCTGCAAATCATCGATGATTTTGGTGATGTGTATGGCGTGATGATCATGCTGACAGGCGAAGGCTATTCCTATATCGAGCTTAAGCAGTATGCTGATTACCTGATCCGCGAATTGGAGCTGGTTGATGGTGTGGGCAAGGTGAGCCTTGCGGGCGATCAGCAAGAGCAGATCTTTGTCGAGATCTCCGTCGAGCGCATGGCGGCACTGAACTTGGACATGAATACCGTTGTTGGTCTTTTGAACCAACAAAACAGTGTGACAGCCTCTGGTGAGATGATGATTAATGGCCAGAACCTGATCATCCGTCCTAACGGTGAGCTGAACAGTGTCGAGTCACTGGAAAACCTGGTTATCCATGGCCGCGACACCGGTAACCTTATTCGTCTCAAAGATGTTGCCACCATTTCTCGTGGTGTGCAGGAAAAACCGGGCAATATTGTCACCTACAACGGTGAGCAAGCGATTAACCTTGGTCTTTCTTTTGCCTCTGGCGTCAATGTCGTGGAGGTGGGCAAGCAACTTGATGCCCGTTTGGCAGAGCTGGAAAACATCAAGCCAGCCGGCGTTTCGCTGAACTACTTCTACAACCAGGCGCAGGAAGTCGACAAGTCGGTACAGGACTTTGTGGTGAGCTTGGGTCAGGCAGTTGCAATTGTTATTGTGGTGCTGCTTTTTGCCATGGGCCTACGCAGTGGTGTGATCATCGGTTTGGTCCTGCTACTAACGGTATTCGGCACCTTTATCATGATGAAGCTCAATGATGTTGAGCTGCACCGTATCTCCTTGGGTGCCCTGATCATTGCTTTGGGTATGCTGGTGGATAACGCCATTGTGGTGGTCGAAGGGATATTGGTCGGGCTGAAAAAAGGCCGTACCAAGGTGCAGGCTGCGGCAGATATTGCCAAGCAGACCCAATGGCCGCTGCTTGGCGCGACGGTGATTGCTATCACGGCGTTCGCCCCTATCGGTTTGTCGTCGGATGCGACCGGTGAGTTCATGGGCTCTTTATTTTGGGTACTGTGTTACTCCTTGTTCCTGAGCTGGATCACCGCGCTGACACTCACGCCTTTCTTGGCCGACCTATTGCTCAAAGAAGAAGATAAAAACCAGCAGGACGATGAAGACCCTTACAAAGGGGCGTTGTTTACCATTTTTGGCGCATTGTTGAAATTTGCCCTACGCTTCCGTTGGCTGACGATGGTGAGCATGCTTGCCCTGCTGGTGAGTGCGGTTATCGCCTTCGGTCAGGTCAAGCAGTCGTTCTTCCCGCCGTCGAATACGCCGATGTTCTACGTGGATATGTGGATGCCGGAAGGCACGGATATCCGCGAGACCATGGCCCAGACTGAGAAGGTTGAGCAGTACATCCGTAGCCAAGACGATGTTGATTTCGTAACAACCTCAGTTGGCCAGGGCATGCAGCGTTTCATGCTGACTTACCAGCCGGAAAAAAGCTACGAGTCTTATGCCCAGCTGCAGGTGCGTACGACCAGCCGCGACAACATGTTTGATTTGCTGCACAAGCTGGATGCAGGCCTACCTGCCAAGTTTGACCAGCCGACATTCCAGTTCAAGTTGATGGAATTTGGCCCGTCGCCAGCGTCGAAGATCGAGGCACGAATTATCGGCCCTGATCCGCAAACGCTGCGTGATATCGCCATGCAGGTTGAAGATGTCTTGTTGCAAGACCCGGGGGCACGTAACGTCCGTCACGACTGGCGTGAGCGCACCAAGGAGCTTGTGCCGCAGTTCAATGAAACCAAAGCGCGTCGTTTGGGGATTTCAAAAGAAGATCTGTCCAATACCCTGCAGATGGCCTACGGCGGTAACACTATTGGCTTGCTGCGTGACGGTACCCATATGCTGCCGATCATTACCCGCTTGCCGGAGTCAGAGCGTGTTGACTACAACACCCTGCAGAACCTCCAGCTTTGGAGCCCGGTTCAGCAGGCTTACGTGCCAATTGAGCAGGTGATTGATGGCGTTGACCTAGGTTGGTCTGAGCCGCTGATCCAGCGCCGCGACCGAAAGCGCACCCTGACGGTATTGGCAGACCATGATGTGCTGGGTGATGAAACAGCCGCAACCTTGTTCAATCGTATCCGCCCACAAGTTGAAGCATTGCCGCTACCCGTTGGCTACAGCATTGAATGGGGTGGTGAGTACGAGTCATCGAAAGATGCGCAGGAAGCCATGATGGGCTCGATGCCGATGGGCTACCTTTTCATGTTCGTCATAACTATCTTCCTGTTCAATTCAGTGAAGAAGCCGTTGGTGATTTGGGCCACGGTACCGCTGTCGATTATCGGTGTGGCATTTGGCCTGCTGGCGACCAACATCCCATTTAGCTTCACAGCTTTGCTTGGTCTATTGAGCCTAAGCGGGATGATTTTGAAAAACGGTATCGTATTGCTAGATCAAATCAATATCGAGCTAGAGTCAGGCAAGCAGCCTTATGATGCGATTGTTGATAGTGCCATCAGCCGTGTTCGTCCAGTAAGTATGGCGGCACTGACCACAATTCTGGGTATGATCCCGCTGGTGTTTGATGCTTTCTTCAACTCGCTGGCTATCACGATTATGGCGGGCCTTGGCTTTGCCACGGTTCTGACCTTGATAGTGGTGCCTGTGCTGTTTGCCCTGTTCTACAACGTCAAGCAACCAGCTAAAGCTTAATTAATCAGCCCCTGAGAAAGTAAAAACCCGTTGTGTATGATGCACAACGGGTTTTTTTTAGCTCCCTTTTGGGTCAACTCAACGTCTGAAGAACAGCTGACTAAACGGATTGAGTAAGGTTGCGAGGCCTGATGTGAAATGCAGTGGTGCATTGAGTAAAGTCAAACATAAGCAGTCTTGGCCTTCACGGGTTCTTGGCAAGTGTTTGTGCTCTTCATTCTGGATAATGAAATCACCGGGTTTGTAGGTCCCGTTCTCATCGTAGAATTCACCCGCCAGAACTAGGGTAATTTCTTGTCCTTGGTGAGTGTGTTCAGGTAGCGAACTGTCAGAATCCATGTAGATGAAATTCATCTTGCTGGTTCCGCTGACTTCGACCTGTGCACGTTTGATGTTGCCCGGTAGGCGGGACCAAGGACCAATTTTGTCACTATGGCGCTGTAATGCAGAGGGAAGTGGATAGGTTTTATCTTCCAACAGCAGCTCATTGTCCAAAACCTCTTCAGCGATAGTCTCCGAAGGCTCTTGCGCCATAATCTCGAGCATCATCGCATTGAGTGAAGGTGTCATAGTTGCAGGCTCACTATTGGCTAGATGGCGTGCCTGTTTGGCTTCGATAGCCGCAAGTTTCTGCCGGCAGTGAGGACAGAATTCGAGGTGAGCACTGATCAAAATGCTCGACGCCGATTCAAGCTCTCCATTGGCGTAGCGGCTAAGGAGGTCATGGTCGGGATGGAAGTGGATATTAGCCATCTAGGGCCTCCTTCATTTTTTGTAGGGCAAGGCGTAATCGGCTTTTCACTGTGCCGAGTGGAACGTCCAGTGCATCGGCAACATCTTGATGGGACGCGCCTTGCATACAAACCATACGGACAATCTCAGCTTGTGCAGGTGGCAAGTTATTGATTGCGGCCTCGAGTTCTTTGCTGACAATAGAGTGAAACTCAGCAGGGAGTTTGTCAGCATCTTGCTCTTCATGCAGAATTGGCCACAAGTCATCACCCTGAACCCAATCTTGTTGGTGTTTCGATTTCCTGAGCAAGTCGAACTTAACGTTCCTAGCAACGGAATATATCCAAGTAAGGGCGGCGCCTTTAGTTTCATCATACAGGTGGGCTTTGAGCCAAATCTTAAGCATCGTCTCTTGGACAATTTCCATTGCCATAGAGTCGTCTCGCAACTGCTTGCGGGAGAAATTCAGTAATTTTGGCGCAACAAAAGTGAATAGCCGCTCGTAACTCGCACGGCAGCGTGAAAGGGCAATATTGTTGAGTAGCAGCGCTACATCAATAGCCGGTGCTTCTTCGTTGATCATAGACTCCTTGCTGATCTCGGAGTGCATAACAGCATGTGTTTTCATGTTAACCCTATCTGCAAGCTTATGTCCGTTTGCAATAAACGCCAAAACTATTTAATGCGATCACTTTGGCGGATGATTTTTTTCAGATATCTGAGACATAGCTTTGATGTAGGGTATTTGAGCAGACGTTGTTTTTTATCGAGGGGGATAGGGAGGATCTCCAGCCAACGCCAACAAATCCAATTGGTGTTGAAGTGTGTTGTAGATAAGGGGACTGTTGCGTTATTGAGCTCGCTGTTATGAAATTCATTCGTGCATTGGATCAGGCGCATGACAAGTACATCATCGGACGGCAAGTAACTGTCTTGCCACAACGGGTATACCTGTCCCTCCAACTGTTGATGTTGCATGCCTGCAGGGGTTACTTTCCCCCAGTGTCGTATTGCCAATTTGAGTTTTATTTGACTACCGCTGAGCCAATCAACATCTTCAATGGCTGCGAACATAATGATGTCACCACTATTGCCTGCAGTTTGGCCAGAATCATCTTGCATTACAAGCCAAAGGCCTCCTGCACGCAGGCCGTCAGTAACGGTGTGAGTGAAATGGTAACCTTTACCCTTGATGTCGCCATTACTCATGGGCATGAAGTGCTCTCGGCACTTCAGGTAGGGTAAGCATTTAAATTCGTTACTGATCAATGGCACTGTGCATCCTCCGTTTTTGTTAGTTACGCGGCTAACAAAGGTTTGGATGACTGTTAATTGTCGGCTGAGAAGAAGTTTTCTCAAAATTGAGATTATTTTTTTTTGTGAAGTGATTTTTTTTTGATCGGGTGAAAGCAAGGCATGCGTATCTAACGCCACAGACAGTCATGAAGGAATGCTCTGATGAAAGCCAAGTCACTAACCCTTGCTATTATTTCGGCCCTTGCACTTGCCGGGTGCCCAATTACCGATGACGATGACGACAATACAAAAACAACGTCTAAGTTGCGTGTCACCCATGCCAGTAGCGATGCCCCTTTAGTTGCTATTAACTTGAACGGTGAAACTGTTGAAGGCCTAGAAATGGTGGATTATCAAGTCGCCAGTGGATTGTTAACTATCGACAGTGGAACTTATGAAGTCGCTGTTGAAGCTTTGCTCACGGGGGAAGACACCCTTGAAGTTATCAACGAAAATCTCGAATTTGCACCGGATATGCAATACGACGTGTTCGCTTTAGGCCAGACTGCCAGCATAATGCCTGTTGTGCTGAGCCGCGAGGATATTGCTCCTGAAGGAACTGATGTACGTTTAGATGTGTTGCATGCTCATCCTGATGTACCTCCTGTCGATATTTATCTTACCACCGATGAAGAAATTACTGATGCCGACCCGGCAGTGCCCGGATTGGGCTTCGCCATCGACAGTGACATTCTGCCTGTAACGATTGATTCTGGTACCTACCGTATTCGAGTTACCGTCGCGGGTTCGAAAGATGTTGCTTTTGACAGTGGTGAACTAGATCTAGCAGGCGGTAGTGACTTGATGATCACTGCTGTACCTAATGTCGATGGTGGAGCTGTGTCACCTGTTAATCTTTTGGTAGCAGATGGCGATGGCGTTGCTGTACTGCGCAATACCGGTGAAAAAGCGACCGTTAGGGTAGTCCATGCCGTCAGTGATGCACCTGCCGTTGATGTACTTGCCTCTGGAATGCCTGTGGATGGGTTAACCGGCATCGAATTTAAAGAATTCAGAAGCTTGGATGTTGCTGCGGATAGCTATGACTTAGAGGTAGTGGCCTCAATTGATAACTCCTTAGTGGTTATTGAAGCGCCGGGAGTGGAGTTTGCTGCGGGTAGTGAGACCAGTATTTACGCCATGGGTAAACTAAATGACATTACAGACGAGACCATTGAGCCTGTGGTCATTGAAGAAGATCTACGCCCAGTTGCAACCTATGCGAAAGTGCGTGTTGTGCATGCTAGTCCAACCGCTGGCGATTTAGGGCTAGTGGATATCCACGCTTCTGCTGACGGCGTGTTCAATGAATCAACGGTTGTGCTTGAAGGTGTTGATTTTACCGAAAGTGCTGTGCTCAATGTTCCAGCTGGAACCTATACCTTCGGCGTCATCCTGCAAGGCGATGATACCTTTACCCCTGCTATTGAGGCCACGGCTTCAGTCGAAGATGGTGGAGTTTATTCTGCGGTTGCTGCTGATGATGTTACCGAAGGAACATTCACCTTGCTTCTGAATGATGACAATCCTGCTGATGCAGGTGATGCAGGTGATGCAGGTGATGCCGAAATGGAAGCAGAGCCAGAAGCAGAAACTGAATCATAGTCAGTATGTCGAAAGCGTATAAAGCCATCCCGAGGGATGGCTTTTTTGTTAGGTCGTACAGAGTTGTTGTTCTAATTAGCTAGCGGTAGAGGCGACAGTCAGCTGCTTTTTTCTCATGATATTGTCCGCAATCAATAGCATGGCAACAGGAACAAGTAAGCCAACCGCTTGGTTCATCACACCCATATTGGCGGCGAACCAATCAATTTTGGCAAGCACAAACTGGAGCAGGAAGCCGGCACCGGCGGTCACGACCACTGTCAGGTAGGCATGCAGTTTGGTGACCTTGCCGACAAACAAAGCCCACAGGGTAGGCATAACCATTGGCCCGACAAACAAGCTAGTAATGCTGACAATCAGTTTTTCAGCACCGCCCAAGTAAGGTATGGAAATACTGATACCGATAACCAGCATACCCAGCATAATGGTCACGATTCGGCCAACCTTCATCATTTGCTCATCGTTGGCTTGCGGGTTGATACGCTTGCCGTAGAACTCGGTGGTCAGGGCACCTGAGAACACATTGAGCTCAGATGAGGCCATACTCGCTGTGGCAGCCAGCATCGATGAAACCACTAGGCCAAGCATACCGACAGGAAGCACGGCTTGTGCCGACAAGATATACGCTTGCTCAGGGTTGGCATCTGGGTTGATGGTGCTGTAAATGATCGGAGGCAGCATCCAAAGTACTGGTGTAATGATGTATAGCGCGCCGAACAGGTAAGAGGCTTTGCGGGCATCTCTTGGTGACTCGACACACAGATGGCGTTGGACGAATGCCCACTCACCACCGACCTTGAACACATGCACCAAGATCCAACCGAAGATGAAAATTTGGGTGTAGCTGCTGTTGAAGAACGACAAGTGTCCTTCTGGCAGGTTAGCAATGATGTTTTCGCTACCGCCGCCTAAGCTGTAAATCATTGGCAAGATCAGGCAAACAGACAGCATCAGAACCACAAACTGGGTGAAGTCGGTCAGCAATACTGCCCAGAGGCCGCCAAGGAAGGTATAGAGGATGATCACTGTTCCAACGATGAAGATCAGCCAGTTGACACTGAAGAAGCCATTGTCATCGGCAAAGAAGTTGTCAGGCGAAACGGGGATCAACGAGCTGACAATGACAGCCACTGAGTACAGGGCTACCGATACCCCGATGATCCGGGTGACAATCCCCAGCCAGGTATACATCTGCAGTACGCCTTGGCCGTATTTTTCACCGACGAACTCTGCCGCCGATGTTGCGCCGGATTCTTTCCATTTGCCAGCGAAGAAGTAACCGGCAATAAGGGCGGCGACACCCATACTCATACAAACGGTAATGGCGACCACACCAAGGCGATAGGCAACCCCGCCCCATACCACGAAGGTACCGGCAGAGAACATGGTCATGTAGGCCGAGATGCCTGACATCCACCAAGGGGATTTCCCCCCGGCAGAAAACATTTCGGCGCTGTTGGTCATCCGCTTGGAGGACCAGTAGCCGATCCCGACCATACCGGCCAGGAAGGCTATGAGGACAATTACGTCTAAGATGCTCATCGTTTCATTCCTATATCGTTATTAGAATACTTTAACTTCGAAGATTCGGGCACAAGGATCGCCGTGGGTTGCTGTCACTGTGATCTGGATAGCGTCACAGTTAACAGGCTTGTCGAGTGCGATCTTGTTGTGGCGTAGGTGGTTTTCGGTAACAGAGTCTTGGTGGACGACTTGGCCGCCCTGTAGGTAATCAATGCGGTAGTCTTTGACGATCTCCAGTGGGAAGCCTTCTCGCTGGGCTGCTTTATTGGGTTTGGAGATAGTGATCATAATTTCATTCGACAGGTTGGAATCGAAGTTGAGGATCACTTCTGACGCCTTGATCGTTTTGCCAAAGTCCAGGGTTAGCGTTTCACCCGCAGGGGAGAGTGGCTGCGAGGCCCACAGGTTGCGTTGCTTGCCAATATTACGCTGGAAGCCGTTGATGACTTTACCGGCCTCATAGCCTTCTTGTTGGGAAGAGGCAGAAACGGTTGCCTGTAGGGCAAGGTTGTTGGGGTCGGAGTCCTGAATACCGAACAGGTAGCAGTCATCCTTGAGCAGGCGGTGTTGTAGCTCTTTAATGTGAGTATTCACTTCACGCGGGGTCAGTGATTTTTCGATAGTCATTGCTGCCGCTGTACCAATGGCCTGGCCAATCACACCACAGGTTGCCATGACACGGGTTGAGCCGAATGCCATGTGCGAGGCACTGATATTACGGCCGCCGACAAACAGGTTAGAGATGTTGCGGGAATACAGGCTACGATAAGGGATCGCGTACATGTCGTTGGTTTCGATCCACTTGGTAGGTGACTCCTTGCTCTTCAGGCCATCTTTGACGTGCATGTCCATCGGCCAGCCACCGTAGGCAACGGTATCTTCGAATACCCGTGCGCCGAACAGGTCGTTGGCGTTAAGCACATAGTCGCCAAGTACTCGGCGGCTGTCGCGTTTGCCTGGTAGCATGCCGACCCAATCGAGCACGTAGTTATCGGCACCGTGGTCACCACCGTTTTTGATGTGATCCCAAATACCGTAAACCGCCTTGAGCAGTTCATCACGGATCACTTCGCCGTCACGGGTGGTGTTGAGTTCAGTACCCCCCAACTCGATCCACCAATAACCGGCGGTGATGTCGCGGTGACTGCGATCTTTAAGATCTTCTTCGCTATAGGTGTTGGCCCAGCTTGGCTTTTTGAACGGTACTGGGTAACCCATGTCCTTGGATTCGAACATCAGGGTATTGCCCATCATCACGTTGTCGGCTTGCTCGGGAGCAAGCTCTTCATCATATTCGTGGCGTGCCTCGCGGCCAGTTCGGATATCGGCTCCGGCACGAAGTGACAGCACGGCATCGCCAGAGGTATCGACGAAGTTGCTGGCGAAGAATTCGAAGCGGCGTTCTGTTGTGGTTTGTTCTGCCTTGATGGAGACGATACGTCCGCCATCCATTTCGACATCGGTCATATGGGTATTAAGGAACAGATCCAAGTTATCTTGGAAGGTCACTTTTTCCCACAGCACCGTATCGAGCACAGAGAATGAGTGCTGAGGGTTGATCAAGCGGTTATCGAGCAGGATCTCCTCGATGATCCCTGTTTCGCGGGCATTTTGCTTGCTGGCATGATAATCCGCACCGCATATGTGCATACGTACTTCCGAACTGGCATTGCCGCCTAATACAGAGCGGTTTTGGATCAGCGCGACCTTTGCGCCATGTCGTGCTGCTGCCAGTGCGGAGCAAACCCCGGAGATCCCACCGCCAACGACAACAATTTCATACTGGCGGGTTTCAAAGGTGTAATTCATACCTATTTCTCTCATTTTAGAATCACTTTCTTACATGCTTAAGCGTTTAAGCATGTTTGAGATGATAATAAGCAGGCAGATATAAAGTGAAAACGTTTTCCCTGTGAAAATGTGATCTCGTTAAAGTTGCCAAGCGTCGCTGTGTGCGCTGGCTCATGTTTCGGTATAATGCAAACAACTTTGACGTTCATCCGCTGAATAGTAGGCTGGACGTCGTTAAGCAAGCATTCTTTGAGGCATACAGCTGAGCCCCGATATCAATATTTGGGCTGAGGCGGTGGAGTAGTAAATGGCAGCGACATTAAAAGATATTGCCAAGGTGGCAGGTGTTTCGGCAGTAACGGTGTCGTATGTACTGAATAATAAAAACCGGGTGAGCGAAGCGACCAAAGCGAAGGTGATGGAAGCGGCGAAAACGCTCAACTATGTACCGAACCGTGCTGCAAAAATGCTGGCCAGCAAGTCAACCAAGCATATTTGCCTGGTTATCTCCGGCCCTGACTATGAATACCTGACCAACCCGTATATCTACAAACTGGTGAATGGTATTGGCTCGTCATTGAATCAGCATGGCTATGAGCTGACCTTGCGTATGGCCAAGGCAGATAATGAGTTGGCGTTTATCCAGGGCGAGCTGAACTCCAATTTGTACGATGGCGTTTTGATCTGGGGTACCCGTATGCCAGATGAGCAGTTCCTGTCCCTTTTTGACCATCGCGTACCGATTGTTTCTATTGCCCGGGACTTGCAGGACGAAGCCGTCAATGCGGTATTGGTGGAGCACTACCAGTCAGCCTATCGGATGACCCAATACCTTATCGATAGCGGTTATCGAAAAATCATGTTCCTCGGTAAATTGGATGTGATCAAGGCGGCTCGGGATCGCTTCGAGGGCTATCGTCAGGCATTGCTCGATAATGGTATTGAGTACGATGAAAACTGGGCCTACAAGGCGGACTATTATCAGGAAGATGCCTACCAGATTGTGGCAGATATGGAAGAAATCAATTTTGACGCGGTATTTGCAGCTTCGGATTTGATGGCGATTGGCGCGATGAAAGCCCTGCTGGAAAAAGGGTTGTCGATTCCAAAGGATATTGCCGTTGCTGGTTTCGATAATATTCCCAACAGCGATATGTTACCCGTCGGGTTAACCACGGTTGATACGCCGATTTTCCAACTGGGTTCACAGGCGGCGACCATGCTGGTCAACTTAATTGAAGAATTGGAAACCGAGCGTAGAATCGAGCTCGGTACTGAGTTGATGATCCGCCAGTCAGCTTAGCGGTTTATGTCTACATAGGCAGTTAGAAGGTAATATCATAACGGACTTTGCCGCCTGTATTATTATCGCTGCTGCCTATCATTTCATCGTAGGGTGTCACCATTTCGAATACCGCTTGGTGGATCCCCAGTTTGCTCAGTTTCTCTTTTGCTTCTTGCAGTGATGGGCATGTCACAGAATGATGTTCCTCATCTTTCAAGTGGTAAAAATTCCCCTTTTCGTCCTCCCCGCCAATCAAATAGCAGGTTGAATCTGCAGTATTGAGGATAGTTGGCGTGAACTGTCCCCGTTGCATCAATGAAAGTAACGCTTCCTGAGTCATATCTACACTCCTGTCCAAGAACAAGCAGACTGCGTATGTCCTGTGATAAACGCCAAAAGGCGAGCAAGCGATCAACTTACTTAATGATAATGTACACAGCATTTGTGAATCTTGGATGTCAGAGGTTGCTCTGGTGCACATTTGCACTGTGATTGGGAAATGGTGGGATAAATCAATCCTAATTCACTGATTTACAAGGTCACAAAACTGGCATCACTTTTTCATAATTTTAATATAAATCGTGATTAGGATCGATATTCAACACAAGGAGATGGATATGCAGCGTAAAATCAGCAATGTGATGTGTGCTCTTGTCGTGTCAGGTGGTGTTGGGGCTTTTGTCGTTTCGGCGCCAGTATTTGCAGAGAAAACCCCCGAGCAGATTAAACGGTTGCAACTGACGGCTGGGCTGGGTGATAGCCAGTCACAACTTGCCTTGGCCGAGGCCTATGCGCTGGGCTACGGAGGCCTGATTGTCAGTGAGGAAAAAGCCGTTGAATGGCTGACCCAAGCCGCGTTGCAGGGTAATACGATGGCCCAATATAACCTGGGTGATATGTATTATTTTGGCTTTGGTGTCGAGAAAAGTGCGACAGCGGCCCATGAATGGTATTTGGCAGCAACAGCAAAAAGGCATCCCCATGCGCACTATATGCTTGCCTTGTTGCAGGCTCAGGGCGAAATGGGTCCAAGCGATGAATCACTCGTTCGTTATTGGCTCAAGGAAGGTGCTTCCTATGGTGATCCTAGCGCTTCTTATGTACTCAATCAGATGGGCATCGACAAGTTGAATCGATTATAGAAAATTGTGTAAGTTCTTCTGTTTGGAAGCTTGAATTGTATTTGCTGTGCGGCTGGACGGAAGCAACCCGTCCAGAAGTATCAAGGACTAGTAAGTTTCTTTTTTGGGCTTCTTGTCTTTCTTGTTGCCTTTGCCTTAGATCATCAAGGGTTAGTTAATTTCGTATGCTGCAATAAACTGTTTGACCGCCGATTCAATAGTCGCCAGTTGAACCTCAGGGCCTGGGGCTGGCATGTGGGCCATGATTTGTGGCCAGAAAATAGTCCCTTTGAGGCTGGCGATAAATTGTTCCGAGGCAATCTCGGGATGGGTAACCTCAAGCTTGCCGGCTTTAACGCCGTCTTGGATCCATTGGCTCAGGCCATGGCAGCCATCAAGGGGCTGGAATTTCTCGACCATCAAAGCTGCTAATTTTTTTGAGCGGATACACTCACTCATCACTACCCGGGCAACTGCCATGAAGCATGGACTGCACAGTAGTTCGACCTCTTTTTGTGCAATGTGGGTTAGCTGCTCTTGGATGCTTTGAGCAGGGTTAAACGGAATCGAGCTGATCACTTTTACATTGGATACCAACCGCTCGACAATGACCTCGAACAGACTCTCTTTCGTTGGATAGTATTTGTAAAGCGTCCGCTTGGAGACTTCTGCTTTCTTCGAAATCGCTTCCATACTGGCTTGTTCGAGCCCTTTTTCTGAAAAAATTTCCAGTGCGGCACAGACAATATTTTCCTGTTTAATTTCAGCGACTTTACCCATACAAATTACCCAAATGCGTGATGACGTAGAATTAAAAGGTAAACGGGTGTGTTTACTTTTTAAATTTAATAGCTATGATTGAAAGTATACACCATCGTTTACTTTTGAGGCTAGCAACAAATGAAAACTACACTGAAAGCATCTCTGGTTGCAGTAATGGGCGCCCTTGGCCTGGTGGCCTACAACAGTGGAAATGCTGCAGATACAGATGGCAGCTATGTACGTAGCCAGGAGATCCGTGAAGCAAGAATAGCCAGCTCGCCTCAGTTCAAGGATGGTAAGGCCATCACCAACATGCCAATAGTCCATAGCGAAGAAGGTATGTTGTCTGTGATGTGGAAATTTTTCATGCAGCGCGATCAGTACAAGCCTCAGCAGCGCCTGCAGTTCCAAGCAGTGGATACGCCATTGCTGGAAACCACTAGTGATGCATTGCGTGTGACCTGGCTTGGCCACTCATCGCTATTCTTGGAAGCAGATGGTGTACGTATGTTGGTTGACCCTGTATTTGACTATGCGTCGCCATCAGCGTTTGCCAGGATGTTTTCGCGTAATGTCGATGCACCGGTTAGCCGCGAAGATTTGCCGCTGCCAGACGTTATCCTGATTTCTCACGATCATTATGACCATTTGGAAGAAGCAACGGCCCGTTTCTATGCCGATAAGAATGTACGGTTCTTTGTTCCGCTGGGTGTCGGACGCCACCTTGAAAAGTGGGGTGTGAAGCCGGTTAATATCGAAGAGTTTGATTGGTGGGAGAGTGTTTCCGTCGGTACTGTCCGTATCACCTCGGCACCGGCTAACCATAATTCAGGCCGTGGTTTGTTCGATAGCAATACAACATTGTGGTCATCTTGGGCGATTCAGGCTGAAGCGGGAAGCATGTTCTACAGTGGCGACTCGGCCTATGGTGAGCACTTCAAACAAATTGGCGAGCGTTTGGGGCCGTTTGATATGACCTTCATCGAAGTTGCCGCTAACGTAAAAGATGGCAAGGGTTACCCAGTAGAAGGCTGGGGCCATATGCAGGCAGCCCATACCATGCAGGCGCATTTGGATGTGGGGGGCGATAAGTTGTTCCCTGTCCATTGGTCAACGTATGAATTGTTCCTGCACAAGTGGGATGAGCCAGTCAATGACCTGATTGCCGAGGCACAAGTACATGGTGTGGAATTGGTGACACCTTTGATTGGCCAGAGCTTGGATATGTCACAACCGTTCCAGACTACTTATTGGTGGCAGGGCAGCGAACAGTGGCAAGAGGCCTCGGAGATGACCCAATTGGCTTACCGGACAGAATAACCGGTGGCATTGGTGATAGATAAAAGGGCAGTAGCGTTAGCTTCTGCCCTTTTGCATTTGTGCTTACAATGGATTTATTGTCGGCCGTAAACCCTAACGCCAGCCGATGAGCCTTCAGCCTTGCCATATACCTCGAGGCTTTTCACACATCGTGTATAGGCAAATTTGCGCCAGTCTGTTTGATCATGCTTGTCTAGCTTGCGGTGAAAATGGATGGTCTTGGTGTCGTCATTGTTGAAGGTCACCACAACTCGCTCCAGCCGCATATCACGCTCGGCTTTTACCTTGATTGCATCAACACGGCGGCATACCAACAAGGGGATCTGCGCCCCATGATCGCTTTTACCCAGCAAGATGGTCCTGCCTAGAGTGATTTTGTCATCGGCATGGGCAAACGGAGAGGCACCGAGCAAACCAAGGCTCAGTGCCAGATACATAACATGTGTTTTCATTGATATTGTTCAGAAATAACAGCGAAGCTGTTTAAGCCAATTACAAAGGTGGGCGATGCTGCCCACCTGTTATTTGCCCTGCTAAGTCACACGGTGTGGCCGTGATTAATGAGGGCAGCGGAATATACGCCTGATCTTCATGTGTAAAGACAGGGCTGTGTAAAATATCGCTTGCTAGAGTGCGTTTTTGGTATTGTGTTCGGGAGCCCCTTCTTGGGTGCCTAGCGAACTTTCTTGTTCTATCTCTGATGAAGCACCTGTTTCGGCATCGTTCTCTATTGGCGCTATTCGTGTCACAGTGATTTTATCGGCTCGGTTGCCATCGACTTGGGTGACTTCAAAGTGCCATCCCGCCCAGTCAACGCAGTCTCCGACAGAAGGAAGCCCGCTGAGGCTCCACATCAACATACCGCTCAAGGTATGGTAGCCATGCTGGGTTTCATCGGGTAGGGCATCGAGCTCGAGTAAGTCTTTCATCACCAAGATAGGGATCAGCCCATCCATCGACCAACTGCCATCCTCATTTTCGACGGACCAGATATCCTCGGGGGCACGGGTTTTGAACTCACCAGCTAAGGCTTCAAGGATATCTTTAGGTGTGACAATACCTTGTACGTCGCCATACTCATCCACCACAAACACCATTACATCCCCCGAATGGCGGAAGTGCTCTAGCAACTGGTTGCCGGTCCAGTTCTCGGGGATGAAAACAGGCGGCAACAGGTAATGCTCAATTGGACTGCGCGGCCTCGCGATGTGGTACTGCAATAACTGTTTGGTCGTAATGACCCCTCTTGGGTTATCGATGCTGTTTAGGATGACCGGAAAGTGCTGGTGGTTCGAGGCTACCAAGTAATTGAGGTTGCTTTCGTCGGGCTTGTCGAGATCCAGTGCCACGATTTCACTGCGCGGGGTCATCAGCGAGGTTACCTTGCGATCGTCAAAGTGAAAGACATTCTTGACTATGGCATGTTCTTGTTTCTCGATGACACCGCTTAGTGAGCCTTCAGCCAGTACCGCTTTGATATCTTCTTCGGTCAAGGTATCGCCTTGGTTGTCTTGGTTATGCTTGCCTAATACCCGCAGGGAGAGTTCGGTTGATGTCGCCAGCAGAAACACAAATGGCCTTGATAGGCTCGCTAATACCGTCAACGGGCGGGCCATGATACGGGCAATCCCTTCAGGGTTGATCTGGGCAAGGCGTTTGGGTACCAACTCGCCAATTACAATGGATAAGTAGGTGATCCCGACAACAACGATGGTGGTGGCAGCGACGGAGCTGGTTTTGGCGGCAAGGCCAAACTGCTGTAGGTATTGAGCCAATGGCCCAGCGAGGGCGGCTTCACCGAAGATCCCGTTGAGGATACCAATGGCAGTAATACCGATTTGAACGGTTGAGAGAAAACGGGTTGGCTCTTCGCCAAGTTTGATGGCACTTGCTGCGCCTTTATCGCCAGAACCTGCCAGTTTTTGCAGGCGGCTTTTTCGTGCAGTGACCAAGGCGATTTCCGACATGGCAAACACGCCATTGAGCAGGATAAGGCCGGCCAAAATAAGCACGTCCATGAGGTTCTCCTTCATGTTCGAGGCTACTGCCTCTAAGCATATGTGTTGTAGTGAACGTAGATGTTGAGATAGTTAACAAGTTGGAACATAACGACTCGATGGCATGATGAACATGGAGAAATATTTATCATCACCAACGGCATTTTTGATTAAGATAGCGGGAGCGACTAAGAGGAAACCAAGTAATGAAAATCGACATCAACTTCTCAACCCATAGGTTATCGGCCAAGACGCTTGATCGCAGTGCTGCGGGAATCCAGAACGAAATTATGACCATGTTTACCGAACCGGTCAGCCGCCACCTGCCACCTTCTTGCCAGAATTTCCGTACTGCAGAGGATGTCGACATTTGGCTCGAAGCTATGGCACAGACAGGCTCTGTCCTAAGACTTACCGAGCAACAACAAGCAGTGGGATACTTGTTTGTTTTCCCAGAGCCAGAAAACGGCTTCCGCCTTGGGTATGTGCTGGCTGAAGCTCATTGGGGAAAAGGCTTTGCAACTGAGGCGATGCAAGGTTTGGTGGATTATCTATCCGAGGATGAGCGCGCAGCCCGTTTTATTGCCGGTGTCGAGCCGGAGAATGCCGGCTCGGTCAATGTGCTAAAGAAACTCGGCTTTGTCTACAGTTATTCCGAGCAAGAGGTCGATTACTATATCCTGCAAAGCGCTTAATCGGGCAAGTGGCCAGTCTTCACCAAAATCACCGTCTCCTGCTCGACAAAAGGAAAATGTTCGCTCAGGTGCGGGCTGCGTAGCCAAGTCCCTGTTGGGTAACTGCCGAATTCATCTTTGAACTCACCGGAAAGCACCAGAATTTCTTCTCCGCCCCAATGGCGGTGGGGCTGGAATCGCTCTCCTGCCGGCCATTTTACTAAAGCGGTATGCTGGTGGCCGAACTCATGAAGCGGCATCACCTGCAACCCACCAATCCCCGGTTGCCATAGTGTGTGGCGGGTATCTATCCGGACCTGCTGGCTATCGTCAGGCAAGAACTGGTTGAGCTTGACGAAAATCGTACACCCTTCCTTGCTAAATGGGGCATGTTGGCTACCGGGTGGATTGCGGATATAGGTGCCTGGGCCGAAATCACCAGTCTCGTCAGAAAAGACGCCATCGAGGACAAAGATTTCTTCGCCCATAGGGTGAGGGTGGGGGGCAAATGATGAGCCCTCGGCATAGCGGACGACACTGGTAGTGTGGCCCGACTCTTTGGCTTCCCTTTCCAGCGGTTTGCGCCATACCCCATTGGCCGGGCTTGGCTGCCAGTCCATCTGCTCGGTACCAATGACCAATCGTTGTTGAAAATCCATATTGAGCATTTTGTCCCTCTCCCCAGGTCTTGATGTAAAGTTAGTTTCGGCCTGCCATCACGCCGCCATCGACATCCCAGATAGCACCGGTTACCCAACTGGCATCATCTGATAGCAAGAAGGAGATGCTGCTGGCAATATCTGTCGGTGTACCAATTCGGCCGATAGGATGAAAGTCATTGAACTCAGCCAAGGCATCATCAATGTGCTCGGGCTCGATAAACGCACCATATATCGGTGTTTTCACTACTGCAGGCGAGACGGCATTGACACGAATATTATGCTCGGCCAGTTCCATTGCCATATGTTGGGTTAAGGCATGGAGCCCGGCTTTTGCCATTGAGTAGGCCGAAGACGGCGTTGCCTTAATAGCCTGTTTCGCCCACATCGAACCGATGTTCACAATACTGCCGCCGCCATGTGAAATCATATTTTTCGCAACAGCTTGGCTGATCCTAAATGTCGCTTTGTTGAGCTCCATATAAGTATCATAATCGGCCATCGAATGGTCAACGAACGCTTTCGGGTTGAAGTATCCTGCAGCGTTGACCATGTAACTGATTGCGCCATAGCTGTTGATACTGTCGATCAGTTTGTCGACATCTTGTGGTTGGTATAAGTTGGCTTGCAGGCCGGTAGCCTTGCCACCTTCAGCGTTAAGTTCTTTCACAGCCTTGTCGAGTTTGTCGGGGTTATTGCCGACAATGATCACTTCAATATTTTTTTTGCTCAGTTGTTTAGCTGTCTCTAGGCCCATACCGCTGGTGCCACCGATAACAAGTGCTGCGCCTGTGTGGGAAAAGGTCATTTGTTTTCTCCTGCCTGTGTACGATAAGCTAATCTTAGGTTCACAATTAACCTGCTGAATAGTCAGTACAAATCGGTGGGGTAGGTACTTTTTGGTACATCTTTATGAAAACACAAGAAAACTTTTTTTCACGCAAATCTGCCCCTGAGCGTGCTGCGCGAATGGTAGAAACCATATATGGTTGTAAGTGGTCACTAACCGTTTACCAGTTGCTGGTAAACGGTATCAATCGTCCAGGTGAGATGGTTCGAGCTGTGGAGGGATTATCAACCAAAGTACTCAATGAATGCCTTAGGAAAAACGTTGAGTTTGGTATTTTGGATAAAGTGGTATTTAACGAGCTACCACCTCGGGTGGAGTACCATGTGACTCCTTTTGGCGAGAAGTTCCTGCGAGTACTAGATGAGCTTGACAAGCTTCAAAACGAACTTGAAAGTTAGCCACATATAAAAAAGCGCCGATATGATCGGCGCGCATAGGTTTTAGGTTGAGCTTGCCAAGTTGATACGAGAGAAGTTAAAGCTCAAATTCCGGCACTTTTTTCTTTACGGCATCGTGGGTTCCGATGTAAAGCAGTTCCTGCTCGCCGATTCCCCTCATGAAAAATGAAAGGCATTTAGGACATTGCAATTTTTCTTGTCCCGTTGTTGCCAGTGATTTTTCGTGCCATTTGCGTCGTACTCGGTTTAAACCTGAGGTGTTATTACACTCTGGGCATCGAATAGGTACTTTCATAACATCGTCCTCCTGACCGCTCTGCTTGGTTATAAATTAACCAGAAGTAGCCAGCGCAAAACTTGATATGCATCAGGTTTATCAATTGATGTCGTGACGTTGCAATGAAGTTTTGTATATTTGAGATCGATGCCTCAGCAAGAATTCACAATGCGTAACCTGTTGTTACAAAAAGACATATTTCAGTGGTTATGCTGTGCCTAAAATAGCCTGACGTTTAGCCATTAGTTCTTTTGCCATGGACTGGGCGGTAATGCGCATCCCCTTTTGCTCCAAGCCGATCAGTAGTTGCATCCGCAGGCTTTCGGCACGCTCTTCGAGTGCCTGGCGTTCACCTTCTGACTTCTCAGCGGCTTTTTCATAACAGCCAATAATCGATTTGAAGAGGTGGGACTCGAAGCTGGTTCTTTCTTCAGGCTGGATCGTGCGTGATTCCTTCACTTCACCATTGGCCTTGCGGCGGTTGTAGTCTTGGATCTGGTTTTCAGCGATAAGGTCGAACACACTCATAACAATACTTTTCCTATGGATATTTCGCCTCCATCATAACTTTGCTGATTGAATAGATGCTGAAAAATGCCTTGGGGAAGTGTTTCGAAATGTGTTCGTCAGCAGGGTGATTGCTGAATGAATAGTGAATGCCCTAGAAAATAAAACGAAGAAATGTCAAAAATACGCTGCATATTTTTCACTCTGTTGTTATGATACGCAGGCTCATTTTGAGAAGAGTTATTTAATGCAACATCAAGTACAAGTTAAACCATCTGATATTGTTACGTTTTCGTACTGTATCTAACTGTTTCCCTTATATTTATCGTCACATTAATAATTCACTTTTACCTGACCGTAGCTATTTGCTAACGGTTTAAATGAATTTACATAAGGGACAACACATGTCTAAGTCTACTGGTATCGTTAAGTGGTTTAACGAAGAAAAAGGTTTCGGTTTTATCACTCAAGAGAACGGCGGTGCAGACGTATTCGTACACTTCCGCGCTATCGCTTCTGAAGGTTTCAAGACTCTTTCTGAAGGTCAGAAAGTTTCTTTCGACATCGAGCAAGGCCAGAAAGGTCCACAAGCTGCTAACGTAGTTACTCTATAAGTCATCGAACTTATTGAAGAAAATGCTGGCTTAGGCCGGCATTTTTTATATCTGTTATTTCTGATCTTCAACTTCTCCCTCAACATCCCTTTCCCCTCATTTTATTCGGGCAAGATGGGTGAGGATGGGTAAATATGCATCCTGAGCCTCCATGGTTGCGCTTTTACCTTGACTCCCACTCAAGTCAAACCTGATGCCGTGATTCCTAATCCAGATAAATATTGATATGAGGTTTGCCACCTGAAAGCAAAAAACAGCCTTTGTGGTTGTTGTTGCTGCAAGTGTGGTAACCGATAGTGCAATGTTTTGTTAATTAAGTGTTTAATGAAATATATTGTGTGATCTTTATCACAAGCTAACGTCAAGTTGATTTGGATTATACGTTTTTGTGTTTTATTCAATACAAAGCGGGTGGTTATTCACTGCCTGCAACGTAGAGGCGCATTGCCTAAGAGTAGTTTAGTGAAGGTCGACAACCGGTGAAGCTAAGCGAAAGGAGTCAATGCCGAAGTGGTTTTGGTCGTCAGCCAAGCTGCTGGGGTTGTTCTTAATAGGAGCATCACTGTCATCTCGGGTCCTGCCCAGATGGAGAGCTACAGCAATTTTTGTTTTCGAACAGGTAAGTTCGCCTACCGATTTCGTACAGCCTTTGTCGCTCGCGTGTTCCTTACGCCCCTCCTCTAAAAACACAAATACTTTGATGTTGTTTATTAGGAGAAGTCTACGAATGGCTGATTACGGATTATTGTCCATCGTACCCGCGGTGTTGGCGCTGATACTCGCCTTTACTACCCGGCATGTTGTTTTGGCCCTGGGCGTTGCAGTGATCAGTGGCATGCTGATCTTAACCAAGGGTCACCCTGTCGATACTGCGTTGATGTTCTTGTCTGATGGGCCGTTCACACAGCTTGCATCGGGCAGTAACGCACAGATCATTATTGTTATTACTATCATTTCCGGTTTTATCTATTTGGTTGAGCAAAGCGGTGGTATGGCGGCGTTTTCGACCATGGCGACCCGTTATGTGTCATCACCATTGAAGGCCCAGCTTGCGACTTGGGCTACCGGTATCGGGGTGTTCTTTACCGACTCGGGTAACTCGCTGATCCTCGGCCCGATGTTCTCGCCAATCTTCAACAAGCTTAAGATGAGCAAGGAGAAGCTGGCCTTTATCATTGATTCGACCTCATCACCGATCTGTGTGCTGATCCCTATCATCAGCTGGGGGGTGTACTCGCAGGGTCTAATTGAAAACGCATTCGATAATATGGGCCAGCCGGTCGATGGATTTGCGACTTTCCTTCAGGTGATCCCTTACCAGCTGTATGCCTTGCTGGCATTGTTCAGTGTACCTGTTTACGCGGTGCTGAAAAAAGACTGGGGACCAATGGCTGAAGCCGAGCAGCAAGCGCGCCAGCAGACTGAGGTGAGTGTGCAGCAGGCAGACAACCAACCGGTGAAATCAGGCCGTATTTCACTGATTGTACTGCCGCTGGCAGTGCTATTCGGGTCGTTAATTGCACTGTTCACGTATAACTACCACCTTCATGGCACTATCAATGGCCCGGTGATCCGCGCATCGCTCGGTACCAGCTACCTGATTGCTTCGGTGACGGCGATTGCTTATTACGCTTACACCAAAACTATGACCGCCTCGACAGCCTTCAACACTTTTGTGTCGGGTATGCAGCGAATCATGCTAATTTTGGTTATCTTGCTATTGGCATGGACCTTGGGTGATATCTGTAAGTCTCTGGGTACCGGGGATTACATCAGTCAGGTGATGAATGACCGTCTGCCGGTATTTATGTTGCCTGCCCTGATTTTCGTTATCGGTAGCTTTATTTCGGTGGCAACGGGTTCGTCGTGGGGCACCTTTGCCATCCTGATCCCAATTGCCGTTCCTGTTGCCAGTGCGTTGGGTGCTGACCCGCTGATTTGTATTGGTGCAGCGCTAAGTGGCGGTATGCTGGGTGATCATTCATCTCCGATTTCAGACACCACGATCCTTAGTTCGATGTCGACCGGGTGTGACCATGTGTCCCACGTCCGTACCCAGTTCCCTTACGCTATTTTGACTGGCGTAACCGCCAGCATCGGTTTCATGATTGCCGAAATCACCCGTAGCCCGTACACCATTGTATTGGCTGCCGTATTGCAAGTTGCGTTGATTGTTTTGATGGTGCGCCGTCAGGCCGCAGCCAGCCCTGTTATCGCTTAAGTTGAGATAGCTCAACAAGCTATCGTTTAGAAAGGATTGAAAATGAACACACTATTTTGGCTAAGAGATGAAGTAAAAGTGGGTGAGCACCGTACAGCTTTGACACCTACCGGAGCCAAAGCCCTGATTGATGCAGGTGCTCAGGTGATTGTCGAGCGCAGCGACACCCGTATTTTTCCTGATCAGGCTTATGTTGATGTGGGCTGTGAGTTGGCGGCAGGCCATAGCTGGACCGACGCACCGGAGTACGCCTATATCCTAGGTTTGAAAGAGCTGGCTGAAGATGACTTCCCGCTCAAGCACCAGCACATTTACTTTGCCCATGCATTCAAAGGCCAAGATGAAGCGGTACAGATTCTGTCACGCTTCAATGCCGGTGGTGGTCAAATCCTTGATTTGGAATTCCTGCAAGATGAAATGGGCAAGCGTGTTTGTGCCTTTGGTTACTGGGCGGGCTATGTCGGCGCAGCGATTGGCCTGTCGGGCTTTATCCACCATTTACAGTGTAAAGACGTGTTCGGCGCGGTGGGCAGCTACCCAGACCGCGACCATTACCTAGCAGTACTGCGCGAGCAGGTTGCAACACTGTCAGAGCAGCCTAGGGTGCTGGTTATCGGTCAGTTTGGCCGTTGCGGCCGTGGTGCACTGGACTTGTTTGCCGAGCTAGGTATCGACGCCGACGGCTGGGATATCGAAGAAACCAAAGCCGGTGGCCCGTTCACCGCTATCAATGACTACGACATCTTGGTCAACTGCGCTTACCTTGCTGAAGGCACGCCTCCTTTCATTACCAAGGAAAGTCTAGGTGAGAACCCTCGCCTGAGCATGGTCAGCGATGTCAGTTGCGATCCGAACAACCCGGATAACCCAATCCGCATCTACAACCAAAGCACCAAGCTTTCCAAACCGATCATCGAATCGGATGTCAGCGGGTTATATGTTCAGGCGGTGGATCACCTACCGACAGTACTGCCAAAAGAAAGCAGCGAAGATTTCGCCGGGCAGCTCCTGCCACATCTTCTGACCCTGTGCAAAGGTGAAGATCCAAACGGCGTCTGGGCAAGGGCACGTGATTTCTACGCAACGGCGCAGAATATTGTGAAATAAAAGCCGAGCGTCTCGCCTAGGATGATAAGGGGATACGGGATCTACGTTTGTTAGATCCCTTTTTTTAATGGGGAGTAAGTCAATCTCAGCGACAGGGATAATGTCGAGGCAGTATCTTGTAACTCATTATTGGACAAATGTGAGTTACGCCCCATGGAGCATTCTAACTTTTCGGATTATTTCTAGTATTGCTACCATACGATCAGTCTACATGTTGTTGGCTAATTCACTACACATAACATTCCACTGGATATAGATAAGTCAGAAAACTTGTTAATTAAAATAATTTTATTTAACCTATAACTAATCTTTATTGTGTGTTGCTTATATTATTAAATCAGCCACACCTAATTCATAGTGAATTAGGCATAGCTTTTTCATCTATTAAATATATTCACTTATTTACTGTTTGTACTATGAATAATTTTCCCATATAGCTCTTCCAGAAGATCTTCTGATTTTTGATTTTCTGCTCCAGCAGCTTGAATTGCTTCAGCAGCGTGATAACCTCTCAAGCCGACCAAGGTTGGTTTTCCGTCGTACACAAAAGTATAAACAGCTTCAACAGGGTAGGCGTGTATTGCAGATATATATTTTTTCAAATCAACTGATTGTTGAAACAAGCTAGAAATTAAAAAGTCTTTAGATAATTCAACTTCTATCCATGCTTGATATTGTTTACTTTTATCCCATGTATGACTAACACTTGCAAAAGTAGACGGACTCTCTTCGTAGGACTCAAGTAAATGCAAACGAAGCCGTTGCACGTCACCCAATTTACTCCATTTTTCTGCAAAAAATTCTGTTAAGTATTTCCTAAACTCATCAACTGAAGCTCCTTCTTGTTTTTTAAATGCTATTGCATACCTTGGGTTTTTTGATGCTCCATTTAACAGACCAGAACAATTTCGATCAATAAACGTACGAGTTTCTGGTGTTACAGACATTGTAAAGGCATTTCTAGACACTAAATATGGCTCATCTTTAGATACATACTTTACTGTAACGTCACACTCTATAAATGCTTCTAAATCCTTAGCTGATAAGTATAACAACTGAGCAATTCCATTAGGTTGATCATGCAATGGTAGATCTAGTTCAACTCCCTCTATTCCTTCAACATTGTATAACTTTTCAGGATCAATATACCCTAAGTGTAATTGCCTGTATTGATACGTACCTTCCATTCTCGATGCTAAAACACCATGGACATCACGCCAATAAAGAAATGATACTTCATGTGCAACATCGGGCCTCCACCATGCAAAAATTGAAGTAGTAATTTCTGCTTTATTTTCTATAATCATATTTTTACTCATTTCATTCTCCTAACACTAGCTCATTGATTGAATGGATA